>JABRWC010000031.1:0-10831 GCA_039961675.1 Phycisphaerae bacterium | reverse complement strand
GTGCAGCACCGCCTGCGTGAATAACTCCCCTTCCGCGGTGCGCAAGGCGATCGCCCGGCGGTACGACTCGATGGCCTCGGAGGGGTCCTCGCGGTGGATCGTCAGCCCGCGGAAGAACCAGGCGGCCGGCGAATCCGGTTCGCCGAAACGCTCACCCTGCTCGAACTGGTCGCGCGCCGCGGCGTCGTCGCCCATTTCGCGAAGAGTCCAGCCCAGGATGTAGTGCGTCTCGGCGCGGCCGGATTCGAGCGCGAGCGCGTCGCGGAGCGCGGCGACGGCCTCGTCGAACCGTCGCGCGCCGGCGTTGGCCAGGCCCCGCGTAAGCTGCACGAAGCGCGGATCGGCGCCGCGTTCGCGGGCGTGCGAGAGCGCCTCTTCCAGCGACGCCAAATCGGTCTCGCGAAAATCCTGATAAACCAGCCGGTCGTACGTGCGGGTCACGAGCTGCGTGGCTTCGCGGCGCTGCGCGGTCCGCAGATCCTCCGATTTCGCGCGCAGCGCGCTGAGCCCCAGCGCCGCGCCGGTGACCACGACCACGGCCGCCGCGGCGATCAACAGCGGCGCGCGCCGCCGCCGGATCGCCTTGCGGAGCACATACCAGGCGCTGTCGCGCTTAGCGTCGATCGGCTCTCCGGCCAGGTAGCGGCGGATGTCGCGCGCCAGCTCGCCGGCGGACTGGTAGCGACGGTCGCGTTCCTTCTGGAGGCAGCGGAGCACGATCGTCTCGACCTCGTCGTCCACCTGCGGCCGCAGCTTGCGCAGCCGCGCCGGCTCGGCCGACTGGATGCGCTGGAGCGCCGCGTGCATCCCGCCCGTGAATTCGTATGGGAAGCGGCCGGTGAGCAACTGGTAGCACAGCACGCCGAGAGAATAGACGTCAGTGCGGATGTCGATCTCGTGCGTCGCGCCGCGCGCCTGTTCCGGGCTCGACCAGGGAAGCGAGCCGACGAACTGCCCGGTCATGGTCATCAACGCGCCGCCGTCGGCGCTGCCGAGTGCGTCGCCGGCGAGCTTCGCCAGGCCGAAGTCGAGCACGTGTGGTTCGCCGGCCTCGTCGATGCGGATGTTGCTGGGCTTCAGGTCGCGATGGATTACGCCGCGGAGATGCGCCGCGTGCACGGCTTCGCAGACCTTCGCCAGCAGGGCCAGTGTGTCCCGGACCGAGAGCGCCCGTGCCGCCACGAACTCGTCCAGCGCCTGACCGGCGACGTAATCCATCACGTAATACGCGTGGCCCGCAGCCGTGCCGCTGTCGTGGATGGTCACGATGTTGGGATGCTTGAGCTGGCCGAGGACCTGCACCTCGCGCTCGAAGCGCGCCCGTTCGGCCGCCTCGGCGAAGTGCCCCTGGCGCAGCACCTTGATCGCGACCGTGCGGCGCGTGGACTCCTGGAGCGCCTCGAACACGAGGCCCTGGCCGCCGCGGCTGATCTCGCGGGTTATGCTGTAGCCGCGGATTCGTGGGGCGCCGGCCTCGTCGCCGCCCGGCGGGCGTTCCGCGTCGCGGGTGAGGAGCCCGTTGGCGCTCGCCCCGGGCCGCCGCCCCGCTCCGGGCGAGGCGAACGCGGCGGAATCCGCCGGTGCATCGAGGCCCATGCGGCGGGCGAAGAGAATATTGGACGCGATTTCCTGGACGAGCGTCTGGCAGTGGCAGCAGCCGTCGATGTGGCTCTGGAGGATGTCGGCGCGCGACCCGACCAGGCGGCCGTCCACGAGCGATTCGATATCCTCGACCAACGGGCAGTTCACAGACCCTCTCCGCAGCCGATCCAAAGCGTGAACTAAGAAGGAGTTGCAGACACCCGTGGATATCTTACGCAATTCGGCGGGCGATTCGAAACGTTTTTGCTGACGTGGATCAGGCGCTCGCCGGCTGCGGCGGCTCTTCGAAAGGGTCCTCATATTGCTGGGCCAGCTCGCGCAGCCGTTTCAACACGCGGTGCTTCGCCACGTAGACGGCTTCGCGCGACATGCCCAGCTCACGGGCGGCGTCGTCAGCGGAGCGGCCCTGCTGCGTAACCAGCTCGAAGGCCCGCAGCGATTGCTCGCTCAGCTCGCGCCGCACCGAGCGCAGGCAGCGTTCGAGCATCGCCCGCTCCCACTCCTCGTCCCAGGTCTTCGTCGCGGAGTCTTCGTCGGCCACGTCGGCCCAGAAGGTCGTGCTCTGTCCCGGCGCGGCCTGAGCCACGTCCGCGGCGCGGCGGCGGCGCAGATCGCGGGCACAGTGGTACGCGATGCCAAAGAGCCAGGCGCGGAGGCGTCCGCGCTCGCGGTCATAGGCGTGCTCACGGAGCCGCTGCGCGAACGTGAGCAGCGTGGTCTGGGCGACGTCCTCCGCGTCGGTGTGAGGCAGGCCGAGCCGGCGGGCGAAGGCGACGATCGGGATGCGAAAGCGCTCACAGAGACGGTCCCACGCCGCGGGATTCTGGAAATCGCGCAGACCGTTGAGGATCGTCGAGGTCGTGATCCACTCATCCATGGGAATCGCCCGCGACCGCAATGGGAAAGTATAGCACGCGGGTGCGGCGGGCGATGGCGACCGGTCCCCGAACCGGTCGGCTTCGCCGAGTTCGGAGAGCTCACGCAGCCAGCCCGTCGAGAAACTCACGCAAGCAGGAGCGGCAACGATTTCGAACTGGCGAAAACCGCGGGTTGGAAACGCGCGCCAAAAGTTCTTCAACCGGCAGCTACGCGCGTCGCGGTCCGGGGCCGCGGCTACGCGGCTGCGTGGCTGGGCTTGTGCGCCATCAGGCCCGACATGACCCACTTGCGTGCCAAGACCAAACCGATTGGAGTGACCATCGCAATGCAGCCGTAGATGAACCAGAGCGTCTCGGTGTGGAGCTGCTCCGGCGGGGCGCCTGCCGGGCAGTATTTCGACAGCATCAGGCCGGAGTAGAATCCGGTCGTGCCCTTGGCGAGCAGCCAGGGGATGTTGGCCAGCCCCATGTACTGCGCCAGCCGACCGGGCGGGGCCAGCTCCGAGGCGTACTCCAGAAACCGGGCCGACCACATCGCCTCGCCGATGCTGAACAGGAAGAAGTACGTGATGAGCATCGTCAGGTTCGGCCCGGAGCACAGCAGGAACGTGGGCGCTGCGGACACCAGCGATCCCAGGATCATCATCGTGTACACGTTCACGTGGCGCGTCAGTGCGGTGACGATCGGCACGCCGACGAAGATGATCGCCGGATTGATCCAGTTGACCAGCCACTCCATGTAGTCGCCGACGTCCTTGGGGTATGCCCGCAGGATGTACTCCGGCATCGTCAGCCACTGGTGCGCAAAGAGCGTCCGCACCGGCAGCAACATGAAGATGAAGAAGATGAAGCGCGCGTTGCCGAACGGCCCCTCCGTGATGTACTCCCAGATTCCGTCGACGATTGAGCGCTTCTCCCGCTTGCGCCGCTCGCGCTGCTGCTCGGCCGTGTCCGGCCGCAGCTTGTTCACCTCGACGCGGCGCGACATGCACAGCAGGAATCCCACGAGCGTCACGGCCGTGATCCCGGCGCAGACCCAGTTCACGGCCTGGATGCCGCTCCCGGTCCAACCGGCGAACCAGCCCGTTACCAGGTCGCCTTTGGGGACGCTGGCCGCCGGGTTCGTTGCCGTCGCCTTTACGCCGTCGAGGACGTCCTGCACGCCTGGGCGAATCCACGCGGACAGCCCGCCGACCACGACGATCCCGGCGTTCATGAGGGCGTAGATCAGCCCGTAGCCCATTGAGCTGGTCTTCTCGTCCGTGTACTGCTTGACGCCCGAGTAGCAGACCGGCTGGAGGATCGCCTCACCCAAGGCCACGATCAGGAGCGAGCCGATCACGATCGTGATGATCGCGGACATGCCCAGGCCCGGAACGATCGAGTACAGGATTCGACCGACGAGGCACAGCACCAGCGCGGCCAGGATCGCGCGGCGCAGGCCGAACGACTCGGCGTAGCTCCCGGCCCCGAGCATGAAGAGCGTGACCAGCATCGTGAAGACCGACACGAACGAGGAGGCGTACTTGTCGGCGATTCCCAGGTCGCGCGTCAGGTAGCTGTTCATCAGCGTCAGCACGCCGAAGTACGCCATCGACTCGATCACGAACGTGAAGACGACGACCCAGAATCCGGCGGGCAGGCCGAGCAGGTCCTTGAACGCGCCGAGGAAGTCGAGCAGGCGCTCGACGAGCGATTTCGGCGATGCCGGCTTTTCAACCGCGACCGTCTCCGGGGAAGCGGGAGTTTCAGCCGCAGAGCGCGAGTTGCCGGACGGTTCCGCGGTCACGAGGTCTCCAAGCACACGACGTTTGAGGGCAGCTTGCCCCGCGCCGGCTTGAGCGTCGCGTCAATCATCGCTCGCCTGCCGCCGGGGAAATGCTCCGCGATCGGCGCACGGCGCCAAACGGACGAATCGACCGACGACATCGGCGTCGCCGGAAGCCGCTTGGACGCGGCACGCCGCGTGCGACAACGGCAGCGCCCGGACGGTTCTCCCGGCGCACACCGCAACGGTCATCGATGTGCGACGCGCGACCGGATCCGAGCGCCACAGCGCCGCGGCGAGAGGGGGACGATCGCAGGACAGCGGGATCGAGGTCGGCCGCGACGGTCATCCCTTCTGTTTTTGTCGGATGACCAGCAGGACGATGAGTACGACAACGATGCCGCCGATCAGATACCAATTCATCGAGGTTAACCTCCGGTCTCAACAACGTGCAGTGCCGTGTGCTTGCCACCGCCGCGCCGGCGGCACACCGGTGCTCAGCATACCGAGTGGAGGGATAGGCGGTAAAGCACGGGCGGCGGTCCGCCCCGCGGGACCGCGCGCCGGCCGGTCCCAGCCCGGGTCTATGCAGACGCCGCGGGCGGCCGTCGCAAGCCGCCCGCGGCGTCGCGGTTTGGAACGCGTGTCGCGCGCCGGTTACGGGCACGAGCCTCCGTACAACTCGAGCAGCGACGACAGGTCGGCCAGGTCGACGATCCCGTTGCCGTCGAGATCACCCTCGGCCGGGCCGCCGGGGCCACCGAAGTAGGTCAGCATGATGGACAGGTCCGCGAGTCCGACGGCGCCGTCGCCGTCCAGGTCCGGTCCGCAGGTGACGGACGGGACGCTGGCAAGCCGCGTTAACGTCGAGTTCGTTGCCGGCCTGAACAGGCCCAGCGAGATCATGCCGTTTTCCGGGGCGCGGTTGGCGTCGAAGCGGAAGTTGTAAAGCGTGCCCCAGCGCAGCGCGTTGCTGTTGGGATTCTCCGCATACGTTTGCGGGCTGGTCCAGGTCAGCGCGCCGTTCTCAATGCCGGTCGGCACCGTCCAGGCCGTGTTGTCATACGGCTCGCCGCTGTGATAGAACGGGGCGTGGAACTCCATGTTCGCGACCTGCGTCCCTTCCTGCACCGGCACCGAGAACGAGCCGCCGGAAAGGTGGGAGTTCAGGTTCTGCACGGCGTACTCGTAGTGATACCAGCCGCCGCCGAGGTCGCTGACCTTGTAGGCCAGCCAGAACGTACCGCCGTCTTCGTCGTTCATTTTGGCCAGCTTGACGTTGTTGTCGGGGATTCCCACGCCGCCGCCGTTGTCATACCAGGCCTGAATCGCAGGCTTCATGCGCTGCGTGGTGCCCTGCATCGTCACGTTGTACGTGGAAGAACTGATCGTGACGCGACGATATGAGGCGTTGTTGTCCTTGTTGAAGCTGGCCGCGTCGTCTTCGGTGACGTACTGGCCCTCGACGAAGTACAGCGCGCCCGAGTTGGCCAGGTCGGTCTGGTAGCACTGGAGCCGCTTGTAGATCGCGTCGCCGCTCTGGTTCCAGCCGATGCCGTACGGGTATGGGTATTCGCCGGTCGTCGCGTTGACCTCGGAGCGAGGACCGAGCCGCGACTGCTGTCCGTTCAGGCTGGCGCTGTACGGATCGGAGCAGCCGACGCCCAGCACCGAACCCCCGTGACCGTTGCACGGGCCGCCGCAGAGCTCAAGCGTCAGCGCGGTGAACGCGTGCTTGAGCCAGGATTGACCGATGTGCTCGAACCGGCCGTTCTTGAGCCGGTACATATTCTGGCCGATGACCGGGTGCCGGTTGTTCCAGCTTTCCCAGAGCAGGTCTACAGTTCCGATGTTGCAGGATTCGGTCGCGACAGCGTACGCGCGAATGCCGCCGACGGCGCCGAAGTTGTCCACGCCGTACAGGTCGCCGACGATCACGTCCGGACCCACGGCCAACGCCAGCCCCGAACCCCCCAATGTCGCCGAACACAATGCAATAAGCCGCCCGAGTTTGCTCTGACGCATTCGAAGCACCTCACCTGGTTTTTGAAAAATCCGAAGAACTGCGCTGGAAAGGGCTCGCGCTTTCCCCGAACGCCGTGAATGTACACAATCCGCGGCTTATAAGTCCAGCGACATTTCGCCTGTCCAGGAGATTTGTAAAGTCAGAAGGTCCTGAGAACTCGCGACGGCGCGAGCCACTTGCGCGGCAACGATCGCTGTGAGCCGCGTTACGATGCGACCGCATCGTCGGGCGCCCGCCGCGAAACCCCGGTTCGTCCGCAGGCCAAGACGTCCAACGTTATGCAAACTTATAACGAACACATGAGCTGCTGCTCAACCCGAGCCGCCCCAGAATCGCCCGCGCCGCTGCCAAGCCGGTCTCCACAGCGCCGTTCATGAAGCCCTGGGACGCCTGGCTGCAATGCTCTCCGGCAAAGTAGATGTCGCCGACCGGGGCGGATTCCAGCCCACCCAGCGTCGTCCATTGCCCGGGCCGGTAGCACACGTAACTGCAAAGCGTGTGCGCGTGCGTCGGCCAGTGGAACCGCTGCGTCCGTCCGTTGCTGACCGCAGACACCTCGCCAAACGCCGCGTCGAGGGTGGGTGTCACTCGTTCTCGGAGCCGCTCCGGCGGCTCCGAGAGAATCGTGTCCGACGAGCGACCGCCGCTATACACGGTCAGCCCGCCGGCAAGCCCCGCCTGCATTCGCGAGTTGTCCCAAGCCTGTTGTCCCACGGCGTTCATGTACACGGTCCCGGCGAAACCGTGTTCGCGCCACGCGCGGCGAGAGAACCCCAGGAAAAGCTTCGCGTTGCGGCCGTACCCCAGCTCGCGAATGACACGCTGCTTTTCCGGCGGACTCTCGATGCCCAGCTCCACCTGCCGCAGGCGTGTGAACGGGAGCGTAAGAACGACAAAACCGGCGGTCGTTTCGATTCGGCCGCCACCCGGTTTCGCAAGCGTCAGCGCATATCGGTTTCCCCGCCGGCGGATCGACTCCAGCCCGTGTTCGAGGAACACCTGCCCAATGAGCCGCTCGGCGAGCCGCTCGGCCACGAGCTGGTTCCCGCCTCGGATTTTGAAGCGCTCGTCGCTCTCGCCGTAAAGCTCCATTGAATCCGGCGCCCCGGCGGTTCCGAGCATCGTCACCAGGTTCAGCGCGGATTGCTCGCCTGGGTCCAGCCCGAACTCGCCCATGTACGCGGCTTCCAGAAGCTCGCGGGCCACGCCGCGGGCGCCGATTCGCTCCAGGTATTCCGCGATCGAGAGGCGGTCCAGCTCGACCGCCAGCGGATCGCGCTGCGTGCAGTCGATGGTCTCCGGGAGCTGGCCGTAATCGGCGATTATGCGGCGCGCGAGGGGCGCGAGCTCGGACCGCAGCGCGTCCTCGCTCAGGACGCGCCCGTCGAAGTAGAACACGTTCTCGATCAGGCCGGCTTCCGCCCGGCTGCGCGTATCCATCAACTCCAGACCGAGCTCGGCGGCCAGACCGCGCAGCTCCGCGTGGTTCGAGTCGATGAACTCGCCGCCGAGCTCCGTGTACAGGCCGTCGGCGACAACATCGCGGCCCGTGAACGTGCGTCCGCCGACGCGAGACGACGATTCGAAGACGCGCGCCCGCACGCCCGCCTTCGCCAGTTCGTACGCGGCGGTCAGACCGGAAAGGCCGGCGCCGACGACGATCACGCGCTCGTCACGCCCCAGCAGGCGCGCCGTGCCCCCTGGACGTTGGCAGCCGCTGACGAGACCCGCCGCCAAACCGGCTGCCGAAGCGCGAAGAAACGTCCGCCGGGAAGGCGTGGGACGGCGGCCGCGCACACGCCCGGCCGATTCCATAGCGCGCACGTCGTCCGCGGATGCGAGCGCCTGGTGCATGAGACGTTCGATCACGTTGAAAAGCGGAGTCCTGCCGATCGGGCGCCTCCTTCCGCGACGTGGCGCTTTGGACGGTGCGCGAGGGGCTTGCGAGCGCAGCCCTGTGCGTCGGGCCCCGAAGTTCGATCGCACGTTCCACTCGGCCCGCCGCCGGAAACCCGCGGAACGGGGTGGACGTGCAGTCAGAGTATCGCGGGGCCGGGTCCGGCCGGCAACCGCTTTCCCCCGTTCCAGGTGCAGGGAGGCTTGAGATCGCCCGCAACGCTGTCCCCAAAAAGACAGAGAGCCCGTCGCGTGTTACGGGCTCTCTGCACAGGAGGAGGATTCAGTTTTGCGTGTCTGCTAATTGGTAGGCACGCGGGTTTTCGGATTTCCACTCGGACGTGCGGAAATTTTTTTCGGCCGACTGGAGTCGTGGCCCGGAACCGCTTCCAACGGCGGTGTCTTTTTTCGGACAGAGCCGCGCCTCCCGACTCCAGCCCCAGAGCGCTCCGTGCGGGATCACGCGCTCGGCGCGAGCGGCGAAGAGACCGCGGTTGTTCCGAGCGCAGGATTTGTAGCGTCGGACCTCCGCGCCTGACGAGAATCCCCCCGCCGAATGCGAAGCGTCGGACCTCCGTGTCCGACGGGAATCCCCGCGTCGAACGCAGAGGTCCGACGCCGTGGAGTTCGATGCCGTTGGAACTTCGCGAGGAAAAAAAGAACCGCGCCCGAGAGCGCGGTTCTTTTACAGGAGGAGGATTCAGAACAGGTTGTTGATTCGTCTGTTTATAGGCAGCCGCACCGGCTCGTTTCCACTTCGTCCCCGAAAATTCCACTCCTGCTCCCGCCCGCGGCGGTCGGCGTTGCGGGCCCCGCTGTCACCCAGCAGGGCCCGCGCGTCGAGGAGGAGCACGCTTCGTGCTCTTATTACGAGCGCGGAATCCATCAGGATCGGGAAATGCCGACGTGAAAACGGTCGCCGCAGCGGTGCCGAGAAAAACGCGCCCGGCAGGACTCGAACCTGCAACCCTCGGTTCCGAAGACCGATGCTCTGTCCAATTGAGCTACGGACGCGGGCATGGCCGCTTCTGTCGGCTGCTACTGTAGCTGTGCGGCGCGGTCGAAACAACCACGCGCGCGACAGCCTCACGACCGTACGGACGAACGCTCGCTGGCGCTCGCGGTTCCGCTCGCGGTCGGGAAATGCGGACGTGAAACGATGCGGGGCTGGGGCGAGGTCCGTGTTAGCGCGTCAACTCAGGCGGTCGACTGTGTGGCGGCTTCGAGCGCGACGTTGATGAACGCGCGGACGGTCGACCCGAGCAGCGCACTGGTGGTGTCGATGATGCCTTGCTCGACGGTGGCCTGAATCGTCGGATCGCAGTCGCCCAGCAGAAGCGTTCCGCCGAACGCCAGGTAGGCTAGACGCGTCCACAGCCGGCGCGGAATTCGGGCGTTCATGTGCGACTCTCCGTGCGCTCGCTTCGTCTTGTCCATGATACCCGGAATCGGATTCCCGGTTGCAAGCGCTCCACGACGCCCCGCTCCGCGACTTCCGGCCGCCCATTACGGCCCAGCAGGGTCGGCGGAGCGTTCTCGTCGCCGGCCGCCGCCGCCCGGCGAACGCGGCGCCGGGCCGCCGTCGGCATTCGCGCCGTGCGGATGGCAGCGCGCGTGGACCTCCTGAAGATGCCGGGTCTGCACGTGCGTGTAAATCTGCGTGGTCGAGACGTCCGCGTGGCCGAGCAACTCCTGCACGATCCGCAAGTCCGCGCCGCCCTCCAGCAGGTGCGTCGCAAAGCTGTGCCGCAGAGTGTGCGGGCTGCACTTGCCCGGAATCCCGCAGCGCCGCGCCTCGCGCCGCACGAGCCGCCACACCGCGGTCCGCTCCAGAGGCCCGCCGTTCCGGCTGAGAAACAGCGGCTGCGTCGCGGCGACTCGCGGCGTGAGCGGCGTCGGCACGACGCCCGCCGTGACGCCGCGCGTCAGCAGCTCCGGGCGCAGGTTTTGGAGGTACGCCTCGATGGCCTCGCGCGCCGCCTGTCCGATCGGGACCACGCGCTCGCGCCGACCCTTGCCCATGCAGCGCGCGTAGCCGGCCTCGATGTTCACGTTGTGCGCCAGCAGGCCGCACAATTCGCTGACGCGCAGGCCGCAGGAGTAGAACAGCTCGAGGATCGCCCGGTCGCGCAGGCCCAGGTCGCTCGTAAGGTCCGGCGAAACGACCAACTCTGCCGTGCGGTCCAGGCTGAGCACCGCGGGCAGTTTCTTCCATTTCTTGGGCAGTTCGAGCAGGCTGCTCATGTCGTCGCGGATGGCGCGTGTCTGCACCAGCCAGCGCAGCCACATCCGGATCGCCGAGAGCTGCCGCGAAATGCTCGACTCTCGGTAACCCGCGCGGCTGGCCTCTTCGAGGTAGCCCTGCACGAGCAGGGCGTCGACGCGGGTCCAGTCGTCGACTCCGCGGCGGCGCAGAAAATCGCCGAACGCCAGCAAATCGCGGCGGTAGGCCTGCACGGTGTTGGCCGCAAGGCCGCACTCGACGCTCTGGTAGACACGAAACCCGTCCAGCGATCCGAGGAACTTCGGCGACGGCTCGAACGGGGCGGGCTCGCGCCGCGGCCTTGACGAGCGCTTCCCGAGCGAGGCAGCCGTGCTCGAAGCAGTTTCGGTGGCGGGCATGTGCGGGCTCGCGTCCCTGCGAAGCGTGCCGGTCCCTCG
>JABRWC010000030.1:0-44168 GCA_039961675.1 Phycisphaerae bacterium | reverse complement strand
GGTAAGGTTCTTCGCGTTGCTTCGAATTAAGCCACATGCTCCACCGCTTGTGTGAGCCCCCGTCAATTCCTTTGAGTTTTAGCCTTGCGGCCGTACTCCCCAGGCGGCACACTTACCAGTTTTCCTTCGGCGCCGAAGATGTGAGAATCCCCAACGCCTAGTGTGCATCGTTTACGGCGTGGACTACCAGGGTATCTAATCCTGTTTGCTCCCCACGCTTTCGGGTCTCAGCGTCAGTAACGGCCCAGTGCCCCGCTTTCGCTTCTGGCGTTCCTCTAGATATCTACGCATTTCACCGCTCCACCTAGAGTTCCAGGCACCTCTGCCGCACTCAAGCCACGCAGTATGCCATGCAGTTCCATGGTTGAGCCATGGGATTTCACACGACACTTACGCGGCCGCCTACACCCCCTTTAAGCCCAGTGATTCCGAACAACGCTTGCCTCCTCTGTCTTACCGCGGCTGCTGGCACAGAGTTAGCCGAGGCTTCCTCTGGGTCGGCTCAACTCGGGGAGATGTTAGCTCCCCTCGCTTGCGAGACCCTAACAGCAGTTTACACCCCGAAGGGCTTCCTCCTGCACGCGGCATTGCTGGGTCAGGCTTGCGCCCATTGCCCAAGATTCGTTACTGCAGCCACCCGTAGGTGTCCGGGCAGTGTCTCAGTCCCGATGAGGCGGGTCGCGCTCTCACGCCCGCTACCCGTCGTAGGCTTGGTGAGCCGTTACCTCACCAACTACCTGATAGGACATAGGCCGCTCCAAGACCGGCAGGCCCGAAGGTCCCCGCCTTTGGTCGCAAGGTCATGCAACCCCGCGACATCATCGGGTATTAGCCGCACTTTCGCTAAAGGGCTTGCGCCCGCGGTTGTCCCCGGTTCCTGGGTACGTCACCTATGTATTACGCTCCCGTCCGCCACTGAACGCAATATTGCTACTGCGTCTCGTACGACTTGCATGTCTTAGCCATGCCGCCAGCGTTCGTTCTGAGCCAGGATCAAACTCTTCGACGAAGAGCAGAGACATCCGGCCCCGAGGGGCCGGCGATCTTCTGATCCTAAATTGACGTGCTCAACAAACTCGTCTGGGTGCGAGGATGTCGAGCGGCTCCCGCATGCGCCGGGTACACTCCGGCAACGGGAGCCACTGTTTGGATCACGACGACAGACCCGCTTGTCCCAGAGGGTCCGCCGCCGTCACATCCTCGCGGCTCGGTCCACTGTTCACTTTTCAAAGATCACGCCGCCACACTGCTCTCGCTCCCGCAGCGGGCCACGCATTCTACCACCAGCCGCCGCGGCGTCAACCAGCCACCGCCAAGATTTTTCGGCTTCCAAACGCGGCCCGCCGGAACCGCGCCGGAGACCCCGTCTACCCTTACGAAACCACTCCCGGAAACGCGGCGCTTGCTACGACACCCGTGAGATGCGACACTGCTCGATGTGCAGTTCACCGCGACGCGGACGCGCGCAGATACGCATAAACAACGGCGTGCCCGAACTTTGTGCGCCGATCAACGCCGCGCGGCACTCAAGGCCGGAAGCACGCTGCCGGCCTGGGATCTTACGGAGACATCCCATGAATCGGAACCTCGGAATTTCACCTCGGTTCTCGCTGGTACTGGCTGCCGGTCTGCTCGTCTTGGCCGGCTGCCCCCAGCTCGACAACGGAAACGGGAACGGCACCGGCGACGGTGGTGACGCGACCGCCCGCCCGCGCCTCGTGCCATTCGATTCCCCCGATCAGCTCATCTCCTACTTCCGCGACCAGGCGCGCGCCGCGCACGGCGGGAGCTTCTTCGACCGCTTCTTTGGCGGGATGAACGGCAGCGCAGGGGGCATCGACATGGCCGTGGGCGCAGCCGAGGATTCCTCGGCGGACGGCGGCCAGACCGCAACGCCGTATTCCGCGACAAACATCCAGGAAGCCGGCGTCGACGAAGCGGACATCGTCAAGACCGACGGCCAGTACATCTACATCGCCCGTGGAAGCTCGCTGCGGATCGTCCAGGCGGTGCCGACCACTGAGCTCGCGCAGGCGGGGCAGCTCGACCTGGACAGTGCGTTCATTAACGAGCTGTACCTGAACGGCGACACGGCCCTGCTGCTCGCGTCAAATTTCCAGTACGCGGAAGGTGGCGGCATGGCGTATGAAATCTGGCCGCCGTATTACGTGAACCAAAGCTTCGTCGTGTACCAGGTTGACGTCTCGAACCCCGCAGCGCCGGCGATCGTGAAACGCATGGAGCTCGACGGCACGCTCGTCAGCTCGCGGCTCACGCAAGATCGGCTGATCCTCGTCATGACCATCGCCCCGGAGCTTCCGACCGATCCGACGCCGTTGTCGCTGGCGACGGTGTCGCTCGACGACGTTCTCCCACGAGCGCGCGGCATGGAGGGCGATACGACTGTCGTTTCCTGGGATCGCTGCCTCCACCCGGCGACGCCGGACGGCTATTACATGACCGCCGTCGTGACGCTCGACGCGAGCGACGTCGAGTCGATCGTCGGCTCGACGGCGATCATGGCCAGCGCCAGCACGATCTACGCCACCGCCGACTCGCTCTATCTGACGGACGCGGCTTGGAGCATGGACGGGGAGGCGCGCGAGAAGACGGCAATCCACAAGTTTTCATTCAATACTGAAACCGGAGCGGAGTACGTCGCGAGCGGCGAGGTTCCGGGTCGCCTGCTTAACCAGTTCTCACTCAGCGATTCGGCCGGCTACTTGCGCGTGGCGACGCACATCTCACCGGCGTTCTGGTTCGGCTGGGACATGCCTGTAGACATGGGCATGGGCGTGGGCATGGGAATGTCTGGCGGCGCGACCGGCTCGGCCGGCGCGGCCGTCTCGCCGGATGAACCCGCGCCGTCAGAGGGGACCGGGCAGGATCGCGACCCCAGCGAGCCGGTGAACGCCGTGTACGTGCTGGGCGTGACGGAGGCCGACGGCGAGCGGGAACTGTCGATCGTCGGCCGTATCGAGGACATCGCCCCGGGCGAGCAGATCTACTCGGCGCGGTTCATCGGCGACCACGGCTTTTTGGTCACATTCGAGCAGGTCGATCCGCTCTTCGTGCTCGACTTTACCGACCCGCAGAATCCGGCCCTCGTCGGGCAGCTCAAGGTTCCCGGATACAGCGACTATCTGCATCCGCTCGGCGATCATCACCTGATCGGTGTCGGCCGCTCCGTAACCCAGTCCGACTTCGGCGGCGTGATCCGCGACGCGCTTCAGCTTTCATTGTTCGACGTGAGCGACTGGTCGAACCCGACGCTGGTGCAGCAGCTCGAAGTCGGCGGCCCGGGCAGCTATTCCGACGTGAGCTACACACACAAGGCGTTCGCTTTCCTCGAGGACAGCGGCATGCTGGCCCTGCCGGCGTGGCTGAACAACAACGATTCGTTCCACGACATCCAGTACGACGCGTTCAGCGGCGTCGTTTGTTTCCAGGTCGATCCGGCGACCGGGTTCACCGAACTCGGGCGCGTGGAATCCGTGACGCCGGCGCTGGATTTCTTCTTCGGCGGAGTCTGGGGGACGCGCGCGGTTCTGATCGGAGACACGGTGTATGCGGTGAATTCGCTGGGCGTGCGCGCCGCGCCGGTCAGCGACTTTACGCAGATCGCGACGGCCGAGCTGCCGGAATAGCCGGGATCGTCCGCGATTGAGGGTGGGCAGGAAGCGAAGCGGGGCGCCGGATCGCACACGATTCGGCGCCCCGCGGTTGTTCATGGGGTTCGCGCACGTCGGGCGTCAAGCGGGCTGAACCTTCACCCAGCGCGCGACGCTGGCCAGGTCGCGTACCAGCGGCACGGTTGCCAGGACCGTGTACGTGCTGCCTTTTTCGAGCCGCACCGGCGAGACGGACTGCATGCGGTGATTCCAGTAGCGGCCGCCGCGGCGCCAGGTCTGGTGCGAGGGGCGCTTGGCCTTGCAGGTTCGGATCGACCTGCGCACCGTCGCGTCGGTGCGGCAAATCCGATCCAGCGTCTTCCGCGCCGACTCGCTGGTCGGCGTCTTCAGAATCTCGATCGACACCCTCGAACCAGGCTGCACGTCCATGACTGCGCTCCACTGTGTGCCGATTAGCAAGCCAATCAATATATCGACGAGGTCACCCGAACGCAAGGCGAGCGCCCGGGGTCGCAGTGGTCAACGCTGATCCGGGCCGCGACCAGGAGCGAGCGGGGCGGGTCCGGAGGCATCGCATCCGGCCCGGGGTCAAGCGCCGTGGCGACGGCATGCGATTGAGGTTTGACCAATACCCGCGGCGTCGTACCGGGACCGGCGCGGCATCAGCAGAACCTGGTCCTTGCGGCCTGATGCCGCCCGCCCCAAGGCGAGCGCGGGGGCTTCGTCCGAATGCCAGGTGCGGGGGACGGCCCGCGCGCCCTTTGAGCACCGTCAACCCCCGCAACCGACGAACCGCCACCGCCGGAATCCTCGATCAAGTTTCCGAACGCGCTGCACGCGGACGTCTCGCTGATTGGCGCCTGCGGCGGGCACTCGGTCGTGTCGCCAATCGAGTCGCACGGATTGGGGGATTCGGGTCAGACGTAACAAATCATCGTTCCCCTCAACCAAGTCGGTCCGACTGCCCGATCGCTGATGCCGCGTTCCCCTCGATGGCGCGTGGCGGGCTGCGATTGCGCGGAATGCGCCGCGGCCCGGCGCATCTGCCGTGCGACCCGGCGAGCGGCGACGCACGAGTTGCGAGTATCGAGTTGTGAGTTGCTGAGAACGTCGTAGCGAGGATTTGGACGGTGCCCGCACGGCCGTGGCGAAGCGGACGACGAGTCCGATTCCCACGGCCGTGCGGCGCGCGCCGGTCACGGCGTCTCGATCTGCCACTCCAGAATGCCGGCCGAAAACCCCGCGCGAAGCTGCAACTCGATCCGCAGCCCCGTCGCACGCAGCGGCGGGAACGCGACGTGATTGAACTGGTCCTTTGCGATGCCCAGAGCCGACGTTGGCTCCAGCGGTTGCCAAGCGCCGTCCTCGCGGCGAGCGAGCAGCCGCCATTCGGCGGGCGTGCGGCAGGCGCCGCGCCCCTCGTCGTCGAACCAGTAGACCGCGACGCCGCAGACCGCGCTCGGCTCGGCGAAATCGTACTGCACCCATTCCGCCGTGCCGCGGTGCGGCCAGAACGTCATCCGCGGGACATCGCCGTCGCCCGAGCTTTGCGGCTCGATTTGGTCGTTCAGTGCGTCCAGCGTGTCCGCGCCGTAGCAGTGCGAAGCGCTGACCTTGCTGCGCGAGGCGACGGTCGGCGCCGGCGCCGCGCGGACGGCCGACGTGTCCGCGGCGAGCCAGACCTGCATTGGGGTCGGGCCGCGGTTCGCCCAGGCGTAATACGGGATCAGCGTCAGCGGCGCGGATTCCTCCACGACTTCCCCCCGCTCATTGCGGCGCAATACTTGGGTCGGCGCGGTGATGGCAAAGACGCCGCCCAGCAGGTCCGCTCGTGACGAGACGTCGAACGGGCCGCCTTCGATCCGCCGGTTGAACACGTCGCCGCCGTTGTCGACGCCCTCCGCGCAATACACGAGCGGGCCGCGCTCGATCGCGGCGCGGCCTTCGTCAGCGCGCACGCTCGAGTGCGCGCGGACGACACGCACAAGCATCGGAAGTTCCAGCGTGACCACATCGCCGGCGGCCCAGCGCCGACGGATTTTCGCGTAGCCAGCCTCGATGCTCGCCGCCGTCTTCTCACCGTTGAGCGTAATTGTGACCGGCTCATCGCGGCCGTCCGGCGTTTCCGCGTTCCGATACAGGTCCGTCGGCGTCGGCTCGCCGCGCGCCCAGCCCGGAATCCGCAGCGCGAGCGTGAATTCCGCGGGTTCACCGGGCGCGAGCGTGAGCGTGACCTTCCCCTCCCACGGATAGCGCGTCGTCTGTACGACGCGAACTGATACTTCCTGCCCTTTGTCCCTTCGCCCCGCCGTCCCCTCGTCCCTGCTTATCCGCGCTTCCGCATCGCTCCCCACGTATAGATTCACGTACAGCTCGTCGCCGCGCGTGGCGTAGATCCACTCCCCGATCTGCGGCAGGATGCGAACGATGTTCACCGGGCAGCAGGAGCAGTTGAACCACGGCGCCCGGTCGCAATGGCCGTAATTGAACGGCGTGCGCCCGTCCGATTCGAGCGGATTGGGGTAGAAGAACCGGTCGCCGCCCAGCGACACGCCGGAAAGAAACCCGTTGTAGAGCACGCGCTCCAGCACGTCGATGTACTTCGCGTCGCCGTGCAGCAGGAACATCCGCTGCTGCCAGAGCAATTGCGCGATCGCCGCGCACGTCTCCGCGTACGCGCTGCGGTTCGGCAGCTCGTAGTCGTCCCCGAAAGCCTCGCCGCTGCCGCGGGCCCCGACTCCCCCGGTGATGTACATCTTCCGCGCGACGACGCTCTCCCACAGGCGCCCGACCGCCTCGCGGTACGCCGCGTCGCCCGTGAGCGCGGCTATGTCCGTCATCGCTGCGAACATGTAGCCGCTGCGGACGGCGTGCCCGACGGCCTCGGATTGCTGCGTAACGGGAACATCGTCTGCGTAGTATTTGCCGTCCGGTCCGCCGCGGCCGCGGCAGTCGAGCAGATACTTCGCCAGCGAGAGATATTTGCGATCGCCGGTTGCGCGATGGAGCTTGACCAGCGCCAGCTCGATCTCCTGGTGTCCGCTGGGGATCTCGAGCTTGCCGGGGCCCCAGTTCTCCGCAACCAGGTCCGCGTTGCGGATCGCCACGTCGAGAAGCGTGCGCTTGCCCGTGGCCAGATAGTGCGCCACGGCCGCCTCGTACAGGTGGCCGACGTTGTACAGCTCGTGGCTGTCGCCCTTGCCCAGCGCGCCGCGCTCGTTGAGCCAGCGTTTCGGGCTGGCGCGACCCGGCGCCTGCTCGCCGTGGATCGTCCGCGCCGTGTACAGGTAGCCGTCCGGCTCCTGCGCGGCGGCGATCATGGCGATCAGTTGGTCGAGGTACTGGTCGAGCTGCGCGTCGGGGTGCAGGGCGAGCGCGTACGCGGCGCCCTCGATCACCTTGTACACGTCCGAGTCGTCGAACGGCTCGCCCTTGAAGTCGCCCCGCATGAGCTTGCCGGCCTTGGCGAAGTTGTCGATCCGCCCCGTTTCCTCGCACTTGTGGAAACAGTAGGGGATGGTGACGGTGCGGTTGGTCTCGATCCGCGGCGCCCAGAATTCGTCCCTGATCTTCACCGCGGTGAACGGGACCGGCCGAGTCGGGTAGTCGGACGGTTCAGCCGCGACGGCGGGGAGAGCGAGTCCGGCGGCAGCGAGCGCCGCGGCCGCGACGTACCGGTTCATCGGAATTCTCCAGGGTTGAATCCGCTTGGACGGCCAGGCGGTGAGCCCGACTGTCGCTGCCCGGCGGCGACATGCTCAGAGCGCCGAACATCACAAACACGCGATTCACGAACGTGCAGAACGTTGGCGCTCGCATCAGCGCTCATCGTATCAACGCGGCGTCGCGGTGGGGAGGTGCAAGGCTGGCCGGGTGCGGCGCGTACCCCCCATGTCCGACCGCGATTCCCCCGAGGCGAACTGTCAAATTCCGCTCGCGCGGCGCAGAATACGTTCCTGGTGACCTCGCATGCCACGCAGGTCGAACGTGCATCCCCGCTCGAGCCCGCCGCCGAGCCGGTCGCGATCCTGCGCGAGTTCGTCGCCGAGTTGTTGAAACGCTTCCGACGGCTGTCCAGGGACGCTTTTGCCGACGGGGCGGCGCAAGACCGATTGCTCGATTCGCTGCTCCTGGCCGACGCCGCGTTGCGCCACGCCGACGCGCGACTTCGCCGCCCGATCCCGCACCTGGCCGTCATCGGCCCGACCCAGGTCGGCAAGAGCACCGTCGTGAATCTGTTGTCCGCCGAACCCGCTGCGGGCGTAAGCCCGCTCGCCGGCTTCACCGTTCATCCGCAGGCGTTCGCCATCGGAACGCCGCCGCCGGACGCGGACGCCGACGCGCTGCTCGGGGGCGCCTTCGCCGATTGGCGGCGCTGCGATCCGGGCGAGCTGTCGCGCGACGACCTTGCGTGCTTCGGCTTCCGGGCGCTCCCGCCGCGGGCCGCTGGGCCGATCCCGACCGTCCGCGACGACGCGCCGCCAGTTCGAATCCTGTCCGCCGAGCCGCGCCTGTTCGACGAGCCGCGGCCGCCGCCGGACGACGCTCCCGGCGACGAGCTTCCGCCGTGTGTGCTCTGGGATACGCCCGACTTTGATTCGCTCGCGTCGCGAAGCTACCAGCGCGGCGTGCTGGAGGCCGCGGCGCTCGCCGATGCGCTGTTGCTGGTCGTCAGCAAGGAGAAGTACGCCGATCTGACCGTCTGGAAGCTGCTGGAAATGCTGCGGCCGCTGGATCGGCCGGTTGTACTGTGCGCGAACAAAATGACTCCCGACGCCGAGGCGCCGATCGTCGCCGCCCTGACAGATTCGCTGCGCCGGCTTGAAGGCGACTCCCCCGCGACGCGCCTCGTTACACTGCCGCACGACGCTGAGCTTACGCGACCCGGGCCGGCACAACGGCATCCCGCGGTCCAGCGCCTGCGCCGCGAGGTCGGCCGGGCGCTCGAACACGCCGCCGGAAAGGACCGCCGCGCCGGCGTGCGGGCGCTGCTACGGGCGCGCTGGGACGAGTGGTGCGCGCCCTTGCGCGCCGAACACGACGCAGCGAACCAGTGGCGCAAGCTGGTTGCCGCCGGGCTGGCGCAGCTTCAGGAAGGCTTTCGCCGCGACTTCCTCGACAACCCCGGCCGCTTCGACACGTTCCGTCGCACCATCGCCGAACTGCTGCAACTGCTCGAAATCCCCGGCGTCGCCCGCGTGATGACGAACATCCGCGGCGTGCTGACGCTGCCCGGTCGCTGGCTGTACCAGCGCGGCGCCGCGTTGTGGCGCTCACGTCGCGGGCCGGGGCGTCCGGCGCCGCTGCCGGACGCGGCCAGCGAGGAACTGGTATTGCTGGAGCAGATCGAGAAGCTGCTCGTGATGTTGGAGCGCGAGGCGTCCCACCGTGACAGCCCGGACGTCGCCGCACATGCGGTGTGGCGCGCGTTGCGCCGCCGCATGCAGGAGCAGAGCAGCGCCCTGCGGCAGGGCACGGCCGAGGCCGTGCGCCGGCATCACGACGCGTTCATGCCGGAGATTCGCAGCGCAGCCGGGCGGCTGCTCGATTCGCTTCGCGAGAACCCAAGGCTGCTGAATTCGCTGCGCGCCGCCCGGGCCACGGCCGACGCCGCCGGAATCCTGCTGGCTGTGAAGTCGGCCGGGCTGCCGATCAACGAGCTGCTGCTTGCGCCCGCGATGCTCGCGCTTACGTCGATGCTCGCCGAAGGCGCCCTGGGGACGTACATGCTGCGCGTATGCGCTGAGCTGAAGGAGCGGCAGGCCGAGCACCTGAAGCGCGAGCTTTGTGAAGCATTTCTGCGGCCGCGGCTCGAGGCGCTGGTCGAGCGGCTGGACGCGGATGGCCTGTTGGCCGTCACGGAGCCGCAGCTCGCGCGGGCCGAAGCCGCGCTGACGGCGTGGGAGGTGGAATCCCATGTCTAACGACTTCGCTTGGCTTTTCCGTGAAACGGAGGACTGGTTCGAGCGCGCCGCCGCGGCCGGCTGGCTCACGGACGTCGAGTTGCGCCGCCTGCGCGCGGTCGAACGCGGCACGCCCGCGGACCTGTTCGCCAACCCGCAGACGCGGCCGCTGGTGGTGGCGCTCTTCGGCGGCAGCGGCGTCGGCAAGAGCAGCATGCTGAACCGGCTGGCCGGCGAGCCGATCGCGCGCACCGGTGTGCAGCGGCCGACGTCCACCGAAGTCACGATCTACGTGCACGAGTCGGTCGGTCTGGCGGACTTGCCGCCGGAACTGCCCGTGCAGCGGGTGCAGGTGCGCCGGCATCGCAACGACGAGCGGCGCGATGTGCTCTGGCTCGACGCGCCCGACATCGACACCACGCGAGAAGAGAACCGCAAGCTGGTCTTCGCCTGGCTGCCGCACATCGACCTGCTCATCTACGTGGTCAGCCCGGAGCGCTACCGCGACGACGTGGGCTGGCGCGTGCTCCTGGAGCGAGGACACAAACACGCCTGGATCTTCGCGCTCAACCGCTGGGACGAGGGCGACCCGGCGCAGCGGGACGACCTTGGGCGCATGCTGCGCGACGCCGGATTCGAATCGCCGGTCACGTTCTGCACCTGTTGCCGCGAGCCGGCCCGCGACCCGCCCATTAGCGACCAGTTCCACGGGATCGAGGCCGCGATCCGCGAACTGCTTGTGGAGCACGGCGTGCGCGAGCTGGAGCGCCTGGGTCACCGCGCCCGGCTGATGGAGCTGCGCGGCGCGCTCGCCGCGGCGCGGCCCCGCTTCGGCGAGCCGGACGCCTGGCGCAACCTGGCCGCGGCGTGGGCACGGCATGAGCAGCTCAAGTCCCGCGAGCTGCTGACGGGCGCCGAGTGGTCCATCCGCAACTCCGCACGTCGCCTCGCCGCGCAGGAATCCGCCCGCGCGGCGCCGCTGTTGCAGCGGGTAGTGGGACTGGCGTCCGCGGCGCGACCCGCAGAAGCGGCGCCCGCCTTGCCTGCCCAGGAGACGCGGTTGGACGTGGATGCCGCGGCCGCCGAAGTCTGGGACGACTGGACGCAGGGCAAGCTCAGCGAGTGCCTCGACCTGTTCGAGATCGAGCTGTCGCGCGCGGGCGTGGCGACGATGCCGGTGCGGAGCCGCTTGGAGGAGGTGGTCGGCACGGCGCGCGAGACGGCGCAGCATGCATGCGCGGACCGGCTGCGCGCCGCGCTGGCCCGGCCCGGCGGAACGCTGCGGCGCGCCGCCCGGCGCGTCACCGGCTTCCTGATGGCGTTCCTGCCGCTCACCGGCGCGGGGCTGGTGCTGTACAACCTCATCGGCGGCTTCGTACGCGGAGCGTTCGGCGGCGGACCGACGCCCGACCTGGGCGCCGCCGCAAGCGGCGCCCTGCTCGTCGCGCTTCTCTGGCTGATTCCGTTCCTCCTCGACCGTTGGCTCCGGCCGTCGATCGACGCGATTTCCCAACGGGCTCTACGACTCGGATTGCAGAGCGCGCTCCAGCGGCTTCACGGCGAGTTCGGCACGGCGCTGCAAACCGCGATCGACGAGGCCGACGCGCTTCGCGACGAGAATCGCGAGCTCGAAGCGAAGATTTCCGCCGCCGCGCTGCGCCCCATCAGCGCCGGCAAGGCCGCCATTGGACGCCTGCTGATGACCTCGTCGCGGCGCGCGCCGGCGGCGGTGTACAAGGGCGCGGGCGAGAGCTGAGGCGTGCGGCGCACTCGGCGTTCCATGCCGCGACCGTGAGGAAGCGCGAGCCGTTTCCGGACGTTCCCACTCCGCCGCAGACCATTCCCGGCGACTCCAGACTTTTTTTCCCGAAATCCGTGCCTCAAGACTGGAGATGCCGCCGGCCGCACCGGAAGTACGGCGGGTCCGCTTCGGAGCCGGTGCTTGCGGCGCAATCGCATCCGGCGGCGAGGGACCCGCCGAACCACGCTGAGCAGGGTGCGCCCGCTGCTCGGCATGACGATTCGACAGCCGTGGCACCGACGGAGGACCAGCATGGTCTCGATCGAATTGAGCAAATCGGTCTGGCGTGGGCTTGGGCTGACCAGCGCGCTGCTCTCCGCATGCACTGCGCCGGGCGCGGTCGTGCATACGCAGCGTGTACACGATCCGGCGGGTGTGGGCGGCGACGGCGTAGAGATCGAGCCGTGGGGCGGGGGGTACATGTACTTGGCGAATCACATCAGTCCGTACCTGCTGCCGTCGAACTTCAACCGGCGGCCCGTGCTGGTCCAGACGGACGCCAGACTCGTTCCGCTAGCCGCGTACACCTACATGCGTCCGGGAGAAAACTCGGTCATTCTTCCAACGCAGCTCTTCCTGGATTCGACCGACTTCTATCCAACGGCCGACGGCGGGTTCATCATCTGCGGCAATTACTTCGAGGGCGACGAGTTCAGCGGCGGCTCATTCCAGGAGTACGGCGCGTTCCTGCTGCGGATCGACGGCCTGACTTTGCTGCCGGCCTGGTTCCGCCAGTATCCCTCGGCATACCCGCCGGCGTACGTGCCCGACATCCGCTTCCATTCCGTCGTGGAGACGTTCGAACCGAACGGCGATCCGATGTACGTGGTCGCAGGGCAGATCACGACCGCAACGCTCAATCAGGCGATGGCCGCGGGCTTCGATTCCGGCGGAAACGTGATGTGGGTCAACGAGATTTCGGGGTTCGAAGGGGGATACGGAAGCGCGCGGGAAGTGATCGTCCACGACAGCGACTCGATCGCGATCACGGGCTACGTCCACGGCGCGCCGCACGCGACGTGCACGAACATTCAGGCATACAGCGACGCGCTCGTAGCGCGCTTCCGCAACGACGGCGCGCCCGTGTTTCTGGGTGTGTACGGTCAGACGACCGGCTCGGTCGGCAGCGAACCGGTGTCGTTCATGGAAAGCGGCGCTTCGCTGACTCGCCCGACAAGCTCGCCGGACCTGGTGGTCGTCGGAAACACGAAGGCGTGGTCGACCGCCGACGAATGTCCGGGCGGGCCGGCATTCGATCACCTGCTCGCGTTCCGGATCGACCCGGCCGGAACCGTAATCTGGGCCAACCGCTACGGCCTCAGCAACGGCGCCGTGAGCGGAGTGCAGGTCAAGCCGATCACCGCGTTTCTGGCGATCGCCGCCGACACCTGGTCCACGATCAACGGTACCACCAGCCAGAACGTCGGCTACTTCCGCCTCATGTCGGGCAGCGGAGCGCTCGCACAGCAGACCGAAATCTTCGGGGGAATCCAGGCCGACTTCGCGGCGGGGATCATTCCGCTCGGGCCGCCGTACCCATTCCCGGCGGTCATCGTGGGGACGAGCTACAGTTTCGGGAGCAGCTATCCCAGGCCGTACCTGATTCGTCGCGAGGTGTCGGCCCAGCGCCGCTGCGCGGACGCCGTGGTGCCGACCAGCGTCGTGCCCGTGCCGTTGCCGCAGCACGGGTCTATCATCACGTCGCCGACAATTCCGATGCTGACTCAGCCGCTGACGGTCCTGCTCGAACCGATCACCAGCCGGATCGCGTGCCGGGCCCGGGCTTCCAACCCCGCACCCCCGCGAGAGCCGGTTATTCCGCCGCCGGCGCCGCTCGTGGACGCGGATGACGATGGGGTCGGCGAACCGCTCAACGAGGGTGTCGAGGATGTGGCTGGCGCTGAATGGGCCACCGACCAGCCGACGCCGTGTGAGCCGTGCGAGGACGACGGCGGCTGAGCCGACGCGGAGCGGGCGTTCGCCGTCGGCATGACGCCCACGAGCGCCGCTCACGCGCCGCGCGAACCGGCCGGACCCGGCTCGCGCGTGCGCGCCGCAAGCTCTCCCTTCGGGATCCACTCCGGCTCGAATGATCGGCCGTCGAAAAAGATCACAAAGTACCCGTCGCCGCGCAGCAGCAAGCGCACCGGTTCCCGCAGGCGGCAGACGTACACCGGCCGGTACATGCGCAACTGCTCGGTGTAGAGCACGTTGAACTGGTACGCGCCCGCGGCCAAGACGCGGTCTTCGTGGGTCTCGGGGAAGCGCTGCGGCGGAATGCCGGTGCGGTCGAACGCCGACTGGAACGCGGCCGCGACGCGCTCCGCCTCGCGGCGATAGCCCCGGACGGTCTGCGAATCGCGATTCAACAGAATCAGCGTGCAGATGATTGCGATCGCAAACGCGGTAACGACGATGTGGCGCAGAAGTTGCCGGCGTCGCCGGGCGCGCAGGTGCGTGCGTACGCGTTCGTTGACGGCCTGGGGCGGGGGCGGCGTCGGCTGCGGGGCGAACACACGCATCCCTCTACTGATCGGCAAGATGTCCCAGCCGATTCTAGCCGCCGGGTGCTTCGGGTAAAGTGACGCCAGGAGAACCGAGCGTCGCGTGACCACCCTTGAGTTTGATGAACTCCTCGCGCTGGCGGCCGGCACGCTGCTGACCGTTGCACTGGCGGTTGCGCTGGCCTTCTGGATCGTGATGGAATGCCGCGCGGCCTCCTCCGCTCGCTCACCTTCCCCGGAGGCATCCGGTTCGCCGTCGTCCGTCGAGGACGACTGAACTCATGGACACGCCGGCGACCGAACTCTCCGATCTGCCGCTTTCGGGCGACGCGCGTCTCGCGCGGACTGCCTTTTCGCGCAAGGTCGCGCTCTCGCTGATGATGTTCCTCCAGCACGCGTCGATGGGCGCGTGGATTCCGATCATGCCGCTACACTTGCAGGACATCGGTTTCAGCGGAACGCAGATTGGCATCGCGTTCGCGACGTTTTCGCTGGCTTCGCTCGCGTCGCCCTGGCTCGTGGGCGAGCTCGCCGACCGGCTGTTTTCCGCCCGGTCTGTCCTCGCCGGCAGCCACGCGCTCGGAGCGGCGCTGCTCTGGTGGACGGCGAGCGCCACCGCTCCGCACGCCGTCCTCGCCCTGATCGCGGCCAACGCGCTGGTCTTCGTACCGACGCTGGCGGTCAGCAACTTTCTGGTTCTGCGCAATCTCGCCGACCGCTACCGTGAGTTCGGTTACGTCCGGCTGTGGGGGACGGCGAGCTGGGTCGTGGTCGGAGCCCTGCTGGGTCTGTGGCTTCAGAAGCCCGGCTGGGTCCTGCCGCAACGACCTGCGGTGCTCGCGGACGGTTTGCGATTCGGCGCGCTTCTCTCCGTGCTGCTCGTGCCGTGCTGCTTTCTGCTGCCGGCCACGCAGCCAATCCGCGCGCCGTGCGCCACTCGGTTCGCCTCGGCCAGCGCGCTCCGCATGCTGCGCAACCGGCCGTTCCTGGTGCTGGTCCTCGCCAGCCTGGCGGCGTCGTTCGCGTCGCCGTTCGTTTACCCGGTCGGCGGGCTTTACCTTCGCTCGCTCGGTGTCTCGGATGCGAACGTCGCGCCGCTGTTGTCGCTCGGCCAGGCGGGCGAGGTCGCCGCGCTGCTCGGCCTGGGCTGGGCCGTGACGCGCTTCGGGTTCAAGCCCGTCTTCCTCGTCGGTTTGGCGGCCTGGACGGTGCGCTTCGCAATCTGGATCGTCGCGGCGCCATGGCCACTGGTGGCGGCGTCGTTGCCGTTGCACGGACTCTGCTACGCCTGCGTCTTCGTGCTCGGGCAAATGTACGCGGATGCGCACGCGGCGCCGGACTCGCGAACCAGCGCCCAGTCCCTGCACCTGTTCCTGACGTCCGGCATCGGCGCGCTCGCCGGCAACGTGGCGGCTGGATACGGCGTGGACTGCTTTACCCCGCTGTCGGCCAGCGGCGAACCGCAATCTCTTGGCCTGATCTTCGTGGGGCCTGCCGTTGGGACGCTGGCCGCGTTCGTGCTCTTCGCGACCGCGTTCAAGCCGACCACGCCCGCCGCGCGTCCGCCAGACTGAGCCGCGCGCCGCCGAAGCGGATCTCCGGATCCTCGATGCGGCGGGCGGCGCGGATGCACGCTACGCCACGTGACTGGAGCAGCGACTCGAAACTCGCGGCGTCGCGCGCCTGCACCACGTACGCAGCGCAGCAGTCGTCGAAGGGGTTGAGCTGGCTGGCGGCTTCCGGCTCAATCTGCACGCCGCACGACCCGCCGATCGCGGATTCCGCGAGGGTGACGAGCCAACCGCCGTCGCTTACGTCATGACAAGCGGCGACGAGGCCGCCGTGAATCGCGTCGGCCACGGCATGGTGGACGCGCACGGCCTCGAGGAAGGCGTAGTCGGTTGCGGGCAATCCGCCGACGAGGAACACGGTGCCCGCGCCAGGCTTCAGGTCGGCGCTCACGCACCGTCGCACGTCGTCTACCAGGCTGACGGCGCTGATCAGCAGCGTGCCCGGAATCACGAGCCGGCCGGTGACCCGAACCCTCTCCTCGACGGCGGCGCTAAGCTGCTCGTCGTGGTGCCGGCCGTTCCGCGGACTGAGTCCCGGGCCGCGCATCGCCGCGAGGACTCGGTCCACGTCCGCGGGGTCCAGGGCGAACTCGTTGTTGAGCGAGTCTTTTCCGGAGATGAACGGCGTGCCGTACGCCCGCGCCGCGTCGTAGCACGCCTGGCATGAGCGCACCAGCCCGCCGAGCTGCTGCGGATCGTCCGTGCGCCCCCAGCAGAAGTTGTCGAGCACGGCCGTCCGCTTCGGGTCGCCGCCGACGCAGACCGCGTTGCGCACCGCCTCGTCGAGCGCCGCGGCCGCCGCCCAGTAGGGGTCGATGTCGGCCAGGTGCGGGGCAAGCCCGCAGGCGAGCGCGATCCCGCGCCACGAGTCGCAGCAGGGACGAAGCACGGCGGCGTCGTTCGGGCCGCTGCCGGGTCCGCTGAGCGGCTTGATGATGGTCCCGCCCTGAACCTCGTGGTCGTACGAGCGAATGATCCACTCTTTGCTGGCGACCGCCGGCGCCGCAAGCGACTCGCGCAGGCGATCGAGAAGCCGCTCCGCGTCAGGACGCGCCGCAGGGCGCGGTCGATCGGGGCGCGGTTTCAGAGGACGCCACTCCGCCACGCGCTCCCCACGCGGAAGCCCCTCATGGACGAAGCGCATGTCGAGGTCCCCGACGAGCACGCCGCGACAGCGCACGACAAGCCGAGCGGCGCCCTCGGTTCCAAATGAACCGATGATCGTCGCCTCGACCTGCTCGGCACGCATGATCTGCATGAAGCGGTCCACATGCGCCGGCGGAACCGCGAGCACCATGCGCTCCTGGGCCTCGCTGATCCAGATTTCGTCGTAGCGCAGCCCGGCGTATTTCAGCGGCACGGCATCGAGATCGACCGTCGCCCCGATTCGACTGCCCATCTCGCCGACGGCGCTGCTCAGCCCGCCGGCGCCACAGTCCGTGATCGCGCTGAACAGACAGCCCCGCGCGTCGTCGCGCGCAGCCAGGATCGCGTCCAAAACCCGCTTCTCCGCGATCGCGTTTCCAATCTGCACGGCGTGGGCGAATTCCTCGGCATGCGTGTCGGTGAGTTCGGCCGACGAGAAGGTCGCGCCGTGGATTCCGTCGCGCCCCGTACGGCCGCCGATGAGCACGATCAGGTCGCCGGGGCGGGCGGCTTTCTGGATCCGATCACGGGGAATCAACCCGACGCATCCGCAATACACAAGCGGATTTCCGAGATAGCGCGGATCGAAGTACACGGCGCCGTTGACGGTCGGGATACCCATGCGGTTGCCGTAGTCACCCACTCCCTGCACGATCCCGCTCAGGATGCGGCGTGGGTGAAGAACCCCCTTGGGCAGGCTCTGAGCAGGCCAGGTCGGTGGGGCGACGCAGAACACATCCGTGTTTGCGATCGGGCGGGCGCCAAGCCCGCACCCGAGCACGTCGCGGATACAGCCGCCGACCCCGGTTGCCGCGCCGCCATAAGGCTCGATTGCGGACGGGCGATTGTGCGTCTCCACCTTGAACGCGATCCCGAACTGTTCATTGAACGCGATCACGCCGGCGTTGTCCTCGAAGACCGACAAGCACGCGGGCCCGCGGCTCTCGGCCATCAGCTCGCGCGTGGCCCGGCCGATCGTGTCTTTCAGAAGATTCTGATACGCAAGCTCGATTTCGCCGGAGGCGGTGGCCTCGGCGCTCCCCAGCGCCGCTGACGGCATGGGTGCGCCGCGGTAGCGGATCGCGCTTTTGAGCGTCTTGTGGACGCAGTGTTCCGACCACGCCTGCGCGACCGTCTCCAATTCAAGATCCGTAGGATCACGTTCAAGCGCGCGGAAGTGCGCCTGAATCGCCCGCATCTCGTCCAGCGCAAGAAATAAGTGCGCACGGCGCGAAAGCTCGTTGAGTCGGTTATCGTCGAGTGATCGGAGTGGAACCTGCCGAACTGCGAACAAGCGCGACGTGGGCTCGCGCGAAGGCGCGATCTCCGCCGCGCCGGGAATGATTTCTTCCACGCAATCGTTCGCTAGCGAGCGTCGCACTACCTCAATCAGTTGCGGCGTTGGGCACGGACAATCCAAGATGTAGCGGCGAGCCGTCCGTACGTGTGTAAGTGCGTGCCCTTCGTTCCGAAGTTCCGCGAGCACGGATTCCGCCGCCGGGTCCATTACTCCCGGGCGCGCGTGAATCTCGAACGCCGACGAGTTGCGATCCTGCGTCACACACTGCGTCTGGTCCAGAATCTGAAACCGCTCCGCGACCTTGTTTGTAAGAAGCTCCGAGGCGATGTGCTCGGCCGCGTCACGCGAGATGTCGCCTTCGAGGAAATACAACCGCGTGGCCTCCACGGACCGGACGTTGGACAACCCGGCGGCGCGCAGCGTCGCGGCGACCGCCTCACCCTGCGCACGTGGGCCGCGAACGCTGTGTGGGAAGACCTCAATGCGGAATACTGCCATCGCGACGACCCAGGGAATCGCGTTCCAATTGGCGGAGATCGTACCGCGCGGCGTATAGGACGTCGCGAGTGCGCCGGGAAAATGCATCTCAGGCCGCGTGTTCCTACTGCCTGAGGTGCGATTTGTTATCAGCCATCGCAGATTATCGCGCTTTCGACCGAATCGTGTAAACTACTATCTGAACTATACTTGTGGACGAAGTCGTGACGATGCCAGCGGCTCGCCAATTCACGGACCGAGCTCCCGGGACACTTGGGGCTTGCAATTCCAAGGGGGCCGCGCTTACAGTTGTCCAATACGAGGGGAGGATCGCACGGATGATGCACGTCTGGCCAAGGTTGGCACTCGAGGGCGATTCATGAGTTCACAGCCGAGCGTGACCGGCGGCAGTAGTTCTTCGACCTGGAAATACGTGCTCGAATTCGAGAAGCCCATCGCGAAGATGGAGCAGGAGATTCAGCGCCTCGAGGCCAGTCAGGCGGAGTCCGGCCGCGACGCGTCGGAGATCATCGGCAGTATCCGCGCCCAGCTTCAGGCTGCTCTCCAGCAAGCCTACGGCAATCTGACAGCGTGGGAGACTGTACTGGTCGCCAGGCACCCGCAGCGCCCGCTGCTTCGCGACTATATCCGCTTGATGTGCAAGGACTTTTGCGAGCTGCGCGGCGACAAGCACTTTGGCGATGACAGGGCGATCGTTTGCGGCTTCGCACGGCTGGCCGGCCAGAAGGTGATGCTTATCGGGCATCACAAGGGCCGCGACACCAAGGAGAAGATCGACTGCAACTTCGGCTGCGCCCATCCAGAGGGCTATCGCAAGGCGCTTCAGAAAATGAAGCTCGCCGAGAAGTTCGGAGTGCCGGTCGTCTGCCTGATCGACACGCCCGGTGCCTATCCCGGCGTCGAAGCGGAAGAGCGCGGGATCGCGAGCGCGATCGCCGTGAACCTCATGGAGATGTCGCGTTTGCGAACGCCGATCATCGCGGCCGTGATCGGCGAAGGGGGGAGTGGCGGCGCGCTGGGGATTGGGGTCGCGGACCAGGTTGCGGTGATGGAGTACGCGTATTACTCGGTCATCAGCCCCGAGGGCTGCGCGGCGATCCTCTGGAAGACCGGCGAACAGGCGGCGCTGGCGGCTGAGGCATTGCGCCTGACGCCGCGCGAGTTGAAGCGCCTGGACCTCATCGACGCGATTATCGAGGAGCCGATGGGCGGCGCTCATCGCGATCCTGCGGCGGCGGCCCGCTCGCTGGAAAGCTGGCTGGCACGCGCCATTCGCGACGTGAGCCGTTTGAAGATCGATACCGTCCTTCGGCGGCGCTACGAGCGTCTCCGGACCCTGGGTTCCTTCTTCGACTCGAAGCTTGAACCGGTTACGGCCGCGCCGCAGAAGGCGGGTGCCCGGAGCCGCGTGCGGCGGGCGACTGCATCGCCCGTGGAAGTTGAGACCTCGCGCGGCTGAATGCGCGCGGATTGCCCCCGAATCGGCGCGGTGCGGGGGTTGAACGCGAAGCGGTCGGCCGATCGGGCGCTGGCCGCGCGATGGATGCGACGGATCGCGTCGTGACCAATTCGCAAGAGTATCCGGTCGATTTCGATCTTGATCGCACAGGCGGGCTTCGCATCCGCTGGACGGACTCGCTCGAGTCCACCATCCCGCTCGCCGAGCTGCGGCGCGCATGCCCGTGCGCGACGTGTCGCAGCGTGCGGGAGCAGGAAACTCTCGGGAGACTCAGAGTCTTGGCGTCACCGGCGCACGAACGGGACGCGTTGCGGGTCGAGCACGCGGAACTTGCCGGGCGGTACGCGCTGCGTGTGACTTGGGCCGACGGGCACAACACGGGGATCTACGATTTCGGGTTGCTCCGCGAGCTTGGTGAGCGCTTCAAGTCCGCTCCGCATTGAGGCCGCGGTCCGCCGGGAACTTTCCGGCGCGCCGTTCGTATCTGGGAATATGGCTTGATCGGATTATGTTTTCGTGTCATTCGTGTGGGTTTCTGCTATACTCGTTCGCTCGCGTTACCGGCCGGCGGCGGGGGTGGTTGTACATAACTGACGGCCGTAACAAGGTTTGCAGGGGTTCTTCAGAATGATGAGCATGGGAAGTGCGGTTCAGCAATCCGTTGACCTGAATCTGTTTCTCTTCGATCGTCCGCTGCACCCGGAGTTCTTCCGCCTCTACGGCAGCTATCGCGTGGCACAGGGTCGCTACGTGGCCGATCTGTGGCTGGTGGGACTGGGGCACGTGGTGACGGTCTCCGCCGGGGCGAGCTGCCTGGTCGAGGCCGTGGCAAGCGACAGTGACGTTCTGCCGTCGCGTGGCGTCCTTACCCGGTTCCGCATGAAGGGCGAGCGCGACCTGGAGCGCCGCTCGCCAGAGGGCTGGCATTACCTGGTCAGTACGCAGGTCGAGACCATGGACGAGCCGCTCTACAAGTCGGTGCATTGGGACCTCCTCAAGCACGCGACGAAGCGCGGTTGCCTGTGTCGTTACGACCAGTGGGCCGACGGCGACATGGTGCCGTTCTCGTACGTCGATTACGAGGCGCGCGACGCCGAGTTCCACGTGCACGCGTTCCACGCCTTTCCGCACGAGCGCACGATGGTCAAGACGCAGACGATCATCGAGCTCCCGGCCCCTGAGTGATCGGGTCGCAGCGCCGCTCGATTCCGGAACGTGCCTTCCCGCAAACCGGCTGGCATGCGCGCCGCACGGTCTAGGATGCTGCGCGCGGTCTGGCCGCTAGCGCTTCCTCGCCCGGCCGATTCGCGGTATACGTGAGCGATTCGAACCCGCACGGAAGGCGGCCGCATGGAACTTTCCAAGGTCCTCACGCCGGATCGCATCCTGGTTCCGATTCCCGGCGGCGACAAGACTGCCGTCATCACGGCGCTCATGGACGTACTCGGCGCCTCCGGGAACCTGTCCAACCCGAGCGCGGCGCTGGACGCCGTGCTGCGGCGCGAGGCGGAGCGCTCCACGGGCATCGGGTACGGGTTGGCGATCCCGCACGGGAAGTGCGAGGGGTGTCGGACGCTGCTGATGGCGTGCGGCAAGCCCGCGGCCCCAATCGACTTCCAGAGCGTGGACGGCCGCCCGGTCACGTTCGTGGTCCTGCTGGTCAGCTCGCCGGAGCAGACCGGCCCGCATATTCAAGCGCTCGCGAAGATCAGCCGCCTGATGAACATGGAAGCCTTCCGCAGCGCCGTGAACGACGCCCGCAGCGCCCAGGAGCTGCATCAGGCGATCGTGACGTTCGAGGCGCGCGACGGGACGGCCGCGTAAGCCTCGCAGTTTTCGCTGCGGCGCCGCGCGCCGGAGAAGGTGCAGCGTCGCCGCTCCGAGCTCGCAGCGCAGTTCCTGCCTCACCGCGCGCGGCCGCGGCGCCCCAGGCCGCCGACCAGCGCGCGAATCGGCCACAGTCTTCAAGTCATTCAGCCGATCACGTGTTCAGGGCCTGCTGCGCTGCCGCAACGGTGCGTCGCGACTTGCCGGCCCTCGCCAACGCTGGTGATCCATGGGCAGCCCGCGCGTGCAGGTCGTGCTCGGAGGTTCGCGCCTACCGGACGGACTTCGCGGCGCGCTGCGGACGCTCGGCGCCACGACCAGCTTCACGACGCTGGCCGAATCGCTTCGCACGGGGCCGGCCTGGGGCACGGACGCCGTCGTCATCGTGCCGCCGGAAGACCGCGTGGCCGGTGCTGCGATGCACAACGTGCTCGCTCGCAATTCCCACAGTCCGTTCGCCACGATCGTGCTCGACCGGGACGGCGAACCGTCGATCCGCAGCGACGGCGCGCCGGAGTCCGACCGCCCGGAGGCTCTGGCGGACCAGCTCGCCGCGTTGATTCACATGCACCGGGCCGCCCGGCGCAGCGTGCGGGCCGACGTGGCGCGTACGGCAACGCATCGCCGCTCGACGGGTGGACTCCGTTCGCCGTTGAACCTGGCCGAACGCGCACAACGCGAGCTTCGGCCGCGGCCGCTGCCGACGTTCGACACCATCGAGTTCTCCGCCGTGCATCGGCCGGCCGAGCGTCACTCGGGCGATTTCTACGACGTCCGCCGCATCGACGGCACGCACGTGGCGATCATGCTCGCGGACGCAGTGGGGCACGGCCTGCCGGCGGCGCTGCTGGGGCTATTCATGCGGCGAGCGATGGCCGGCACGGTGTTCAACACCGAGCTGCCGATCGCGCAGCAGCCGGACGCCGTGCTGCGCCGCCTGAACCGCGAGTTGCTGGAAGCCGAGCTGTCGGAGTGCGAGTTCATCGCCGCGGTTTACGCGGTGCTGAACGTACGCACGCGGCGCGGGCTGATCGCGCGGGCCGGCATGCCGCATCCAATCCTGCGCCGGGCGGACGGACGCGCGCATCTGGTGCGCTGCGACGGGATGCTGCTGGGCGTGCAGGCGAACGTAAACTACTCGACGCAGAGCTTCACGCTGAACGCCGGCGACGCGCTGCTGCTCTACACGGACGGCGTGGAGCTCGTGACGCGCGAGGAGTGGCAGCCGGCTGAAGCGCTCGCGCAGCCTGGGTGCGACGAACGGCGCGCGGCCGAACCGGTCGGCCCGGTACGGCGCGCGGGCCGGGGCGCGACGAGCCTGTTCGCGGTACCGGTCGCCGCGCACGAAGACGCCGATGATGGATCGGCTGGCGAGCCGTTGCCGGCGGACGAGCTCATTCGGACCACGTCCTGGTTCGCGCGGCTGCAAACGTACGGAACGGAAGATGCGCTGGATTCGCTCGCGGCGCGCCACGCGGAATCGCTCCTGCGGGGGGACGCGGTGGATGACCTGACCGTGCTGGCCGTGCGGGCGCGCGGGTAGTTGCGATCATCGTGAGTAACCGGACGCCGCGGTAATCGCGCGTTTCGTTCGAATCCGCGAGACGCTTTTCGTCATTTCGGGTCGTTCATTCGAACCAGCGTGTGATCAATCTTCCATGTGGGCTGCCGAAACCGGAACGCTTCCAGCGCCCCATGAGCAAACCGGCGAACACGATCACGCAGGCCGCTTTCCACCCCAGCAGCCACCACGGCCGCCACCAGGCGCCGGTCGACGCTTCGACCACGTCCGAGACGCCGAAGGCGATGAATGCTGCCGCGGCAACGAGCCAAGCCCGGCGGCGGCTTGGCCGACGGCATGCAGCAATCGCGAACCCGACGCCCACTGCAAACCAGAGCACGGCTTCGGCGTAGTTCGCCAGCACGAAGAATTGGTCTTGAATGGCAAGCATGCCGGATCTTCAATTGCCGTGCCGTGAAGCGTGGGCTCGTCCACGGCGAAAGCGAGCGCAACGGTGCGTCCTGCGGCGGGCGCGGCGGATCATTCACCACCGACGATCGCCGCCTCCACCCGCTCGCAGACGTAGTGATACGCGAGCTGATGCGCCTCCTGGATGCGGTCGGAGCTGGTATGCGGCGCGCGGAACACCAGGTCGCACAGGGGCGCGAGCGCCCCGCCGCCGGCGCCGGTAAATCCTACGACGAACACCTGGCGCTCGCGCGCGGCGCGGACCGCCGTCAGGACGTTCGGCGAGTCGCCGCTGGTGCTGAGCGCCCAGAGCGCGTCGCCGCGCGCCGCGAGCGCCTCGACCTGCCGCGCGAAGACGCGCTCAAACCCCAGGTCGTTGCCGATCGCCGTCAGCGCGGAGGTGTCGGTGGTGAGCGCCAGCGCGGGAAACGCCGGGCGCTCGGCCTTGAAGCGGCCGGTCAGCTCGGCGGCGATGTGCTGAGCGTCCGCGGCGCTGCCGCCGTTGCCGAGGATCAGCAGCTTGCCGCGGTTGCGCCGGCAGCAGAGCAGCGCGTCGACGATGCGGTCGAGGACGTCTCCCGCGCTCGCCAGCGCGGCGAGCACCTGGGTATGCTCGGCCAGAGCCGCATGCCAGTCGCGCGGCGCGCCGGTCGCCGTCACCTCGCGCCTCCTTCGCGGATGCGCTCCAGCTCGCGCGTCGTGCTGTAGCCTTCGACCATCTCGACCGTGACGACGCGGCCGCCGTGCGACTCGACCCACTCGCGCCCGACGACGCCGGCGGGGTGGTCGCGGTACTCGGCGCCTTTGACCAGGATCTCGGGCGAGACCTTCTGCACCAGCGGCAGGACGGACGGCTCGTTGAAAAGAACCACATAGTCCACGGCTTCCAGTGCGGCCAGCATCTGCGCCCGCACGCGCTCGCTGCGAATGGGGCGGCCCTCGCCCTTGCCCTGCGCCCGCACGGAAGCGTCGCTGTTGACGCCGACGACCAGGACGCTGCCGTGACTCTTGGCCTGCTCCAGCAGCGCCACGTGTCCGGGGTGCAGCAGGTCAAAGCAGCCGTTGGTGAACACGACCGTCTCGCCGCGCCGGCGACGTGCCTGTAGCTCCTCCAGCAGCTCGGGCAGCGAGCGCAGCTTGCGCGCGCCGGCGTCGCGGCCGCGGAGCAGCTCATCGATGACCTCCGAGCGCGCGATCGGAACGCAGCCGAACTTGCTCACCTCCAGCCCGCCGGCGACGTTGGCCAGCGGCACGGCCTGCTCCAGCGTCGCGCCGGCGGCGACCGCGACCGCCATCATCGCCAGCACGGCGTCACCGGCACCGGTGTTGTCATAAACCGCGCGCGGCCGCGTCGCGAAGCTCTGCACGGAGCCGCCGCGCCGCACCAACCGCGCGCCGTCGCGTCCGAGCGTCACCACCAGCGCGTCCAGCTCCAGCGCGCGCACCAGCTCCGCCGCGGCGCCGTCAAGTTCATTGTCGGCAAGGGCGCGGCCGCAGCCGACCTCCAGCTCGGCGCGGTTCGGCGTGGCGAGCGTTGCGCCGCGGTATTTTTCCCACGGACGCTGCCGCGAAGGGTCGACCAGCACGGGCTTGCCAAGTCGCCGCGCGTCAGCAATCACGGCGCGGCACAGTTCGGGCGAAAGCAGACCCTTGGCGTAGTCTTCGAGGCAGACCACGTCGCAGCGCGGCAGCGCCGCGGCGATGGCCTCGCGCACGCGTGCGGCGTCGTGCTCGTCGGGCGGTCGGACGGTTTCGTCATCGACGCGGAGAATCTGCTGCCGGTGACGGTGCTCAGCCAGCCCGACCAGGCGCGTCTTCGTGATGGTCGGGCGGTCGGCGACGCGCAGCAGCCCGCTCGTGTCCGCGCCGGCCTCGCGAAGCAGCGCGTCCACGCGGTCGCCGAAACTGTCGCGGCCGAGCAGCCCGAAGCACGCGACGTCTGCATCGAGGGCCAGTACGTTCTGCGCCACCGAACCGGCGCCGCCGACGCGATCCTGCCGCTCGACGACGCGCAGCACGGGGACGGGCGCCTCCGGACTGATGCGCTCGGCATCGCCGAAGACGTAGCGGTCGAGCATGAAGTCGCCGACGAGCAGCACGCGGCGGCCGGGGAAACGGTCGATAAGAGAGAGCAGGTCGCCCGACACGTTGGCCTCGACGCGCGTTTGGTTCGCCGACCCCGGCGAGATTTCGGAATGTTAACCGCATTCGGAGTCCGCTCCCACGGTCGCTGGCCGGAGCCGTGAGCGGGCTTCGATCTGAGCCGCGGACGTGAGTCAGCAGGGAACGTCGGGCGACGTGCGCTCGCGCGGCGCATGCGGGCGTGATTGGGAAGCCCCGACTCCCTCGTCAGTCGCGGCCCGGATCAGAAGGTCGCGGGATGGACCGGGCCGGGCATGGCCGGCCAGTGGATTCCTTTGACTCGCCGGCCGGGGTTTGCGATATTGAATGCTCGCCGGCGTGCGAAGGGCCAGGGTGCGCGGAGAATCGTCGGAGAATCCGAAATGGTCTCAGGTTGCCAAACTATGCTGATCTCGTTGGTTCTTGCCGGGTTGCTCGGGGCAAGCGCGTCTCGCGCCGATTTCGAGATCGGGTCGGAATTCCCCGATTTTCAGGCCACGGAGCTGCTGTCCGGCGAGCCGTTCAAGCTCTCCGAATTCCGCGGCAACGTCGTCATTGTGGACTTCTGGGCGACCTGGTGCGGCCCGTGTCTGATCGAACTGCCGAACGTCAAGCGGGTCTTCGAGGCGCACCGCGAAAAAGGGCTTCAGATCATCAGCATCTCGCTTGACCGCAGCGTGGACCGCTGCCGCGAGTTCGTTCAGAAGCAGGGCATGGACTGGTATCACGTGGCGGACGGCAAGTGGTGGCAGGCGGAGCTCGCGGTACGGTTCGGGATTCGCTCGATCCCCGCGATGTTCGTGATCGGCAAGGATGGGAAGGTCGTTGCCTCGCGGCCGCGCGGCGACGACCTGGAACCCGCGGTTCGGCAAGCTCTCGAACAGGCGTACAGCGGGCCGGTCGGCGCCCGGGCCGGAAAGCCCCGGCCTGCCGGAGGCGAGACCGTGCTGCGCTTCGCACCAGCCGATCCGCCGAAGCCACCCGCCAAGAGCGGCGCGCAGGCGGAGCAGGAATGTGAGCAGTGGCTCAACATCGCGCGGCTTATGGAGCAGAACAAGAACTACCGGTTGGCGCGGCACTACTATCGCCGTCTGATCGACACGTACCCCGGCACGCGACATGCCAAGTCGGCGCAGGATGCGCTGGAGAAGCTGCCCGGCTGAGGCGGGCCTCCGGGGCCGCGGCCGGGCCGGTGCACGATCGCGCAATCTCTACCAGTCCCTCACGACCGTTCTGGAGCCGAGGCGAAGTTCGCGTCCGCCGTGCGGGTCGAGCGCCCAGACGATCCGTCGGACGCCTTCAATGATGTCTTCCGCCGTTCCGCAGGTGCTCAGCCGAAGATGGCCGTCGAGGCCGAACTCGCGACCGGGCACCGTCACGACCCGCACCTTTTCCAGCAGGAAGTCGCTCAGCTTCTGCGAATCGCGCTCGTACTGGCCAAAGTCGGGGAAGCAGTAGAAGGTGCCCTGCGGCGGCGCGCAATGAACCTGCGGCAGCGCGCTCAGCGATTCGAGCATGATGCCGCGCTTGCGCTCCAGCGAGGCGCGCAGCCGCTCCACGCATCCCTGGTCGCCGCGCAGCGCCGCCGCCGCGGCGGCCTGCGAAACCGTTGATGCCCCGGAAGTCTGCTGGCCCTGGATGCTGGCCATGTGCGTGACCAGCGTGCGCGCAGCGACCGCCCAGCCGAGCCGGAACCCGGTCATGGCGTACGTCTTGGACACGCCGTTCACGAGCACCAGCCGCGACTCGTCCGGGTTGCGGCGGGCTTCGACGTACGGGTTCGGCGGCTGCCGGCCGTCGAACACGAGCTGATGGTAGATGTCGTCGATCACGAGCCAGATTTCGCGATCCTCGCACAAGCGCACGACGCCGCGGATGAACTCGTCGCTGAACATCGCGCCGCTGGGGTTGCACGGGCTGTTGATGAGGATCATCCGCGTCCGCGGGGTGACTCGCGCCTCCAGGTCGCTCAGCGTGGGCTGCATGGACGCGTCGCGCGGCGGGACCGCCACGGGCACAGCTCCGCAGAGCTTGACCATCTCCGGGTAGCTGACCCAGTACGGCGCGGGGAAGACTACCTCGTCGCCGGGGTCCAGCACCGCGTGCATGCAGACCATGATCGCCTGCTTGGCGCCGCTGCTGGCGATGACATGCGAAGGCTCGACGCGCACGCCGTACACGCGCTCGTGGTATTCGACGATCGTCTTGCGCAGCTCGGGCGTTCCGGCCGCGGGCGTGTAGCGGATTTCGCCGGTGCGAAGCAGGTCCATCGCGGCCTGTAGCGCCGCAGGCGAGGCCTTTTCCTCCGGCTCGCCGCCGCCGAGGTGGACGACCGGCTCGCCCTCGGCCCGCAGCCGTGCTGCGATCTGATTCAGCCGCAGCGTGGCGGATTCGTTGATGCTGGCGGCGATCCGACTGAAACGCATCGGGACACCCTCGCGCACGCGGCGAACGACCGATCCGGCCGCAAAGCGGGCACGCTAGATTGCGGCCGCAAAGCTGTCAATCCACGACGTGGCCGAGTGGACGGCCGATGCGAAACGCGAATCTCGAAGCGAAAATTCAGGAAGCCTTGCGGCGAACTCGACGATTCGTTCTTCGCAATTCGCCGTTCACGAATTCGTGGCGCGCCGCCTACGCGCGCGTTGCGGGCGCACCGAATCGCTCCTACGATTCGCTGCGCACCGAGACGCCCGTTGCGACTGCGCCGGATGGCCGCGGCAAGCATCGGTTCTGCGGTCGATTGCGCGACGTGGACCTTTCGGCCCCGCGGCGGCGTACGGCGAGCGGAGTACATGGGCCATGCTGATCGACGTTCACGCCCACGTCGGCCGACTCGGAAAGCGCGAATACTCCCACGAAGTCCTGAAGCGCTACGCCGACGAGTGCCAGCTCGACCGCGTCCTGGTCTCGAACATCAGCGCCGCCGACCCGGACGCGGGCGGCGCCGGCGTTGAAGAGCCGGACGCGAACCTGGCCACGCTCAAGCTTGCGCACGACGCGCCGGTGGTTGTGCCCGTTTATTGGCTTCGTCCCGGACACCTCGATCACAGCCTGTACGCACTGGCTGGGGCGCTCGACAGCGAGCCGTTCGCCGGCGTGTTTCTGGCGCCGCTGCTGAACAACTTCACGTGGTCCGCCGAGTTGCTCTCGGACGAGCTGCGGGTGCTGGAGCAGGCGCAGAAGCCCGTGCTCGCGTCTTGCGGCCGCCGGAACGGGGCCAAGCCGTCGGAGCTGCACGCGCTGGCGACCCGGCACCCCGGACTTGCGTTTGTGTTCTGCTGCGGGACGGACGTGCACTGGGCCGACTACATCGACTGCATCCGCCGCGCCAAAGACCGCAACGACGCCCGGCTGTACCTGAGCACGGCGCATGCTTCCGTCGAGGAGATCGTCAACGCCGTACGGCTCCTCGGCGCCGAACACGTGCTCTTCGGCACGGACGCGGCGGTGCACGGCGCGGAGCACGGCGCGCAGGTGGCGCAGCTTCTAACGGATCTGCGCGACGCACTGGCGGGAAGCGACTATTCCAAGATCACCGGCGAAAACGCCGAGCAGCTCTTTGCGGCGTAACGCCGTTTGAAGCACTTCGAGGAGGCTGCGCCGCCGAGCCGGACGACTCCCTGACGGTCGAGGTTCGGCTGCCGCGCCGCGCCGCCGAATTGCGAATGTCGGATTGCGAAGGAGGAATGACGAAGAACGATTTGCGGAACCGGCCGGATCGCATGCTCAATTCATTCTTCGCTCATCGCAATTCGCACTTCGCGCGGCGCGTGCGCTCAGCGTCCGAGGCGCGGCAGCAAGAAGAAGTGCCGCGGTAGCCGAAAGTCCCGCGGCGGTCGCAAACGGCGTCGCGGCGCCGAACGCGCGGAAGAGAATTCCTCCAAGCCCGAAACCAAGCGCGCGGCCCAGCCCGGTGACGGCCTGGTTGACGCCGTGAACTCCGCCTTGACGCTCCGGCCCGACGCAGCGCGAGAGCATTGCGGTCAGGGCGGGGACGACGAAGCCGCCGCCGACGGAGAGCACGGCCAGTCCAACCAGAAACCAGGCGAGCGCCGGGCGGAACGCGAGGATCGCGAAGCCGGCCGCGAGCAGCGCCAGTCCGAGCCGCGACGCGCCGGCCTCGCCGAGCGCCGACACGACCGGGCGCGTCGCGCCGCCCTGCGTCAGCGCGGTGACGATGCCGACGATGGCGAACGCGTAGCCCGTGCCTTCAGTCGTGAACTGGAACGCGTCGCGCGTGAACTCGCCCAGCGATGTGGTGAGGATCGAGAAGCCGACCGTCATGATGAAGGTGACGGCGAGCAGCAGTGCGACTCCCGGCGCCACCAGCAGCGAGCGCGTGGAGGACCATCCGAAGCGGTCCGCTGCGGAAGGCTCGGCGGCGCGAGCGTCGGGAGCAGGCCGCGTCTCGCGAAGCCGCGTAAGGATCACGAGTAGCGAGATGGCCTGAAAGCCGCCGCCCATCCAGCCGACAGCCGCATTCGAGACCCGCGCGCCGACGATTCCGCCGACCACGGGGCCAAGCGTGAGCGCCACGCCGAACCCCGCGCCGAGCATCCCCATGCTTGCCGCGCGGCGCTCCGGCGCGGCAGTGTCGGCAGCAATGGCGTACGCCAGGACGGCCTGGGCGCCGAACACGCCGACGATCAGCCGCGATGCGGCCAGCCACCAGAGATCACGGGATACGGCCCAGCCGATCGAGCCGGCGAGCGTGCCGAGCGTGATCATCACCAGCACCGGGCGGCGGCCGATGCGGTCCGCGACGTGGCCCCAGAAAGGGTTCAGCAGAACCTTCGGAAAGGACACCAGTGCGAACATGATCCCGGTCGCCAGCACGCTGCCGCCGAACTCGGCGCAGTACGCGTGCGTGACCGGAAACAGCGATGCGACACACAGGCCTTCCAAGAGCACGATCAGCGTGGCGCAGACCAGCGGGGACATGAGTAGACTTTACGGCACGGGGCGCGTTCCGGCGACGTCAGTGACGGGTGCTCGCCATGCGCCGATCAAAGCCCGAACCGCACGCGAGGAGTCGCGGCGAAGGGTGCGGGAATTCTCGTTGGCGCTCTGGACACGCACGGAAGCTGGCCTGGCAGCCCGTTGAAAAACCCCATCCGGCCGTTGTGGCACCGGCGTCCCGCCGGTGAAAACGCGGGCGGGACGCCCGTGCCACAGGCTCTCCCACGGCCTGTTAGCTGTCCGTTGAATAAGTGCAGGAGCGCACACCAAATGGCCTCCAAGACCGGCCAGCAGGCCGGTCCCCCCAATGGGCGGACAGTTTTTTCAACGGACTGCTAGAAGGGCTGAGCGCCCGTCGCAGTGAACTCGCGAGTCGCTCACGTCGCCAGCCCGGGCGCGCTTCTACTTTCGTCGTCCCCCCGCTGCTACGGCGACGGGCTGGGACCGGCGGTTCGTCGCCTTCCCGTCGCCGGAAGCCGGTGCCAGCGGCTCATCGGCGCTTTCCTTGGCATCGGCCGGCTTACCGGCCTGCTTGGCCGTGACGATCTGCTTGGCCTCAAGGACCTTGGCGCGGATCTCCTTGAGCACGTCGGGGTTGTCCCGCAGGAACTGCCGCGCGTTGTCGCGCCCCTGACCGAGGCGCGTGCTTCCGTAGGTGTACCAGGTTCCGCTGCGCTGAACGATGTTGCAGCCCGCGGCCACGTCCAGCAGGTCGGATTCCGTGCTGATCCCGCTCTCGAACAGGATGTCGAACTCCGCCTCGCGGAACGGCGGGGCGACCTTGTTCTTGACGATCTTCGCCCGCACGCGCGTGCCGATGGCCGTCTCCCCGTCCTTGAGCACGCCCGTGCGGCGGATGTCGATCCGCACCGAGCTGTAAAACTTGAGCGCGCGGCCGCCGGGCGTGGTCTCCGGGCTGCCGTACATGACGCCGATCTTCTCGCGAATCTGGTTGATGAAGATCACCGCGGTGCGGCTCTTGCCGGAGATGCCGGTGAGCTTGCGCATAGCCTGGCTCATCAGGCGGGCTTGCAGGCCGACCTGCGGCTCGCCCATCTGGCCTTCGAGCTCGGCCCTGGGCACCAGCGCCGCGACCGAGTCGACGACGATCACGTCCAGCGCGTTGGCACGCACCAGCAACTCGCAGATTTCCAGCGCTTCCTCGCCGCTGCTGGGCTGGTTGACCATCAGATCCTCCAGGTTCACGCCCAAGCGCTTGGCCCAGGAGGGGTCGAACGCGTGCTCCACGTCGATGAACGCGGCGGCGCCGCCGGCGCGCTGCGCCTCGGCGATGATGTGCAGCGTGAGCGTGGTCTTTCCGGAAGACTCCGGTCCGAATACCTCCACCACGCGCCCGCGCGGGATGCCCGTGCCGCCGAGCGCCAGGTCGAGTGAGAGCGAGCCGGTCGAGATGCCGTCGGTAAACGCGCCGGTTCCGTTGAGGAACATGATGGCGCCCTTGCCGTATGCCTTCTCGATTTGCTGGATCGTGCGCTTGAGCGCTTCCGCGCGGTTTTCGGCATGCAGCTCTGACATGGATCGTCCTCGTTCCGCGGTTGCGGCCAGCAGGCGTCCACGCTTGCCGGCGTCGAGAAGGTCTGCGGCGACCGTCCCAGGAGCGAAGTCTAAGCGAACAAATCCCTAACAGTCAAGTCCACGCGGCCAGATCCTTCCGACCCGGAATCAGCTCCCTCGGCACGCCGATGTCCGCCACCACCACGCGGCCGAGCACGCGGCGCGCGGCGGGCGCGGCGAACCCGACCTTGGGGGCGACGAAAGTGATGGTCGCGTCGGCCCGAAAGCAGGGTTCGGAGACTTCGCCCGTGTCGGCGTTCAAGCCGGTGGGGATGTCCACCGCCACGCGCATGCAGCGCGGAATGGCGTTCGCTATGCGTACCAGTTCGGCTATCAGGCCGGTGGGCGCTCCGCGCGACCCGGTGCCGAGCAGCGCATCGACGATCACGTCCGCCGTCGCGGCCCGCTCGCGGACGGTCGCCAGCCCGTCGGGCGTCGTGGCGTCGATGTGCTCGCCCTCCATGCGCAGGTAGATGCCAAGGTTGATCGCCGCGTCGCCCTGGTAACGGCTCACCGGACAGGCCAACGCCACGGCGACGCGCACGCCGGCATTGCGCAGGTAGCGGGCGACGACGAATCCGTCGCCGCCGTTGTTCCCTGGGCCGCAGAGCAGCAGCGCCTGAGCGGCGGCCGGGTGAACGAGCTTGTCGTAGATGAACTCGGCTACGGAGCGGGCGGCGTTCTCCATGAGCACCAGCCCGGGAATACCGACGTGCTCGATCGTCAGCACGTCCAGCTCGCGGATCTCCTGGCAGGTGAGCGGGTCGCCGGGGGTGTACGGAATCGCCATTGCGCAAACACCCTCTGTACGCTGCGAAACGCTGCGTGCTTCGCTTTGAGTCGGCACTATTATGACGCGAACGTCGGCAACCGCGAGCGCCGGGTCCGGGCCGTTCGCGTCCGTCGCGTTGTGCCACTCGCGAGCACGCCGTCCGCGCACGTTGGGGCCGGAGGGAGGAGTCGCCGGCGACCCCCTAGCTGTCCGTTGCATAAGTGCGGGAGCGCACGCCAAATGGCCTTCAGGACCGGCCTGGAGGCCGGTCCCCCAATGGGCGGACAGTTTTTCAACGGACTGCTAGCGTAGGGGTGACTCTCCCGACTGAACGGAACATCGATCACCGGCGACCGGCGCCTCGGTCCGATGCCGCAGACCGCTTTGACTCGAATCTGTCGCTCACGCACGGGGACCGAAAACGGCCGGCTTTCGGACTTGCTGTAAGCACGGAGCGATTATCGGGAGCAATCCGCTGCTTCGACGCGATCCCCCGCGGAATCGACACTTCAACCCCCCGCGTGCTGATCGCACGCAGGAGTCCAGCCGACGAAATGTAGGAGAGCCGCCACTGAACCGCGGCTCCCACGCTCGCGTTGCGGGTCGGGGCCTCCGCTCGACCCAAACTTGCGACACTCGGGAACTTCCGGGGAGTCTACCGTGGAAAGCACACTTCGATCCGAACGCCAGGCGCCCGTGGCGCCCATCGAACTGCCGCAGGCGGTACAGCTCGCAGAACGCATCGCGGGTCTGGAACGATTCCTCGACGAGGCCGCGCTCGGGTTCCACTGGGCCGTGCTGGACCGGCTGGAGGACGGCGTCTACATCGTGGACCTGAATCGGCAGATTCGGTACTGGTCCAAGGGCGCCGAACGCATCACCGGCTTCACCGCCGAAGAGACCCTGGGGCGCTGCTGCTCGGATAACCTGCTGCGCCACGTGGACGAGCAGGGCAATTGCCTGTGCAAGCTCGGATGCCCGCTGGCCGCGGTCATGTCGGACGGCCGGACCCGCTCCACGGACGTCTTCCTGCACCACAAGGACGGCCACCGCGTACCGGTGCACGTGCTGGGCGTGGCCATCCGCGACTGGCAGGGACGCATCATCGGCGCGTTCGAGACCTTCAGCGACGCCACGGAGATCAACGCCGCCGCCGAACGCATCCACTCGCTGGAGGCGGAGGCGTTCCTCGATCCGCTGACCGGATTGCCGAATCGCCGGTTCTTCGAGAGCACGCTCGATACGCGGTTTTCCGAGCTGCGCAAAGACGATCTGTCGTTCGGCTTCATCCTGCTCGACGTGGATCACTTCAAGCGCTTCAACGACGACCACGGCCACGAAACAGGCGACGACGTGCTGAAGATGGTGGCGCGCTCGCTTCGTCACGGCTGCCGGGCGTGCGACCTGGCCGCGCGCTGGGGCGGAGAAGAATTCGTGGTGCTCACCGGCACGGGCGGCCCGGAAGCCGTCCACAGCATGGCCGAGCGCCTGCGGATCGTTGTGGCGCACTCCTCCCTCGCGCGGGAGGGGCGGAACCTGTCCGTCACCATTTCGGCCGGCGCTACCTGCGCCCGGCCGGACGACAGCGCCAGCACGCTGCTGACGCGCGCCGACCGGCTGCTCTACACGAGCAAGAGCGGCGGCCGCAACCGCGTGACTTTCGAGCCATAGCGGGCGAAGTTGCGCGTGCTAGGTTCGAGCTTCGATTTCAGCGTTGCGAATCGTGGCCAGCCGGCCCTCGATCGTGAGCGAGGCGGCCGGCCCCGCACTTGCGCGCGGGGCTCGGATTGACGCGCGCCGGCGCACGCGGACCGCTTGCGCACGGCGGCGGCCCGCGTGGCGCGGTCGCGGCTCGGCTGTGGACGCCGCCTCGGCGCCCGCCGCCTCACTTGATGAACAGCAGCTCCCGGTAGCTCGGCAGCGGCCACAGCTCGTGCGCCACGTGCTGCTCGAGCTCGTCCGCGGCCTCGCGCAACGCGTTCATCAGAGGGCGCACCACGTCACGCAGATACTTGGCGTGCTTGAGCGGCTCGTCCTCGTGCTCGTCGTCCGCCGCCGCGAGATTCTCCAGCGCCGCCGAGAAGCGGTCCACCAGCTTCACGAACTGCTGGAGCCGAGCCTTCTGCTCCTTGCTCGGCGCGCCGGCCTCCGCCGCCTCGCCGACGGCCTCGGCCAGCCGGTACTGGTGCTGGAAGATGGCGGGCAGGATCATCTGCCGCCCGATGAGCACCATGGCCTCGCTTTCGATCAGGAGCTGTTTGACGTACTTTTCGAGGTAAATGCTGGCGCGGCTGTCCAGCTCTTCCTTGGTCAGCACCTTGAACTTACTGAACAGCGCCGCAGCCTTCTTCGACGACAGCAGCGGCAGCGCTTCCACCGAGTCCTTGAGCACGGGCAGGCCGCGCTTCTCGGCCTCCTTGTGCCAGGCGGACGAGTAGTTGTCACCATTGAAGATGATTCGCTTGTGCTGCTTGATGACGTTCTTCAGCACGTCGCGGACGGCGGTTTCGAGTTTCTTTTCCGTCGGGTCCTTGCCGACGGCCTTCTCCAGCTCCGTCGCCAGGTGGTCCAGCGACTCGGCCACGATCGTGTTCAGCACCGTGTTCGGCCAGGCCGCCGTGGCCGACGAGCCGACCGCGCGGAACTCGAACTTGTTGCCGGTGAACGCGAACGGCGAAGTGCGGTTGCGGTCCCCGGAATGGCGCGGGATCTGCGGCAGCGTGCGGGCGCCGAGGTCCAGCGCGCCGCCCTTGATCGTGCGGCTGGGTTTGCCCTTCTCGAGCTGCTCGACGATGTCGGTGAGCATGTCGCCGAGGAAGATCGAGATGATCGCCGGCGGGGCCTCGTTGGCGCCGAGGCGATGGTCGTTGTTGGCGCTGGCGATGCTGGCCCGCAGCAGGTCGGCGTGCATGTCCACGGCCCGCAGCACCGCACACAGGAACACCAGGAACTGCATGTTCGTGTGCGCCTCCTCTCGCGGGTCGAGCAGGTTCACGCCGGTGTCGGTGCAGATCGACCAGTTGTTGTGCTTGCCCGAGCCGTTCAGCCCGGCGAACGGCTTTTCGTGCAGGATCGCCTGGAGGCCGTAGCGCGGCCCGACCCGTTTAAGCGTCTCCATGATGAGCATCTGGTGATCGCAGGCGATGTTTGAGGTCTCGAACAGCGGCGCAATCTCGTACTGCCCCGGCGCAACCTCGTTGTGCCGCGTCTTGACCGGGATGCCCAGCCGGTACAGCTCCTTCTCCACGTCCGCCATGAACGCCAAGGCCCGCGGCGGAATGGCGCCGAAGTAGTGGTCCTCGAGCTGCTGGCCCTTGGGCGGCTTGGCGCCGAAGAGCGTACGGTCGCACGTGATCAGGTCCGGGCGCGTGTAGAAGAGCGTGCGATCGACGAGGAAGTACTCCTGCTCGGCGCCCACCGTCGTGTATACGCGGTTGACGCCGATGTCGGTGCCGAAGATACGCAGCACGCGAATGGCCTGCGTCGAGAGCGCTTCCATGGAGCGCAGCAGGGGGGTTTTCTGGTCCAGCGCCGCGCCGGTCCAGGAGACGAACGCGGTCGGAATGCAAAGCGTGACCGTCTTCTCGCCGCGCATCAGGAACGCCGGGCTGGTCGCGTCCCAGGCGGTGTAGCCGCGGGCCTCGAATGTCGCCCGCAGCCCGCCCGACGGGAAGCTCGACGCGTCCGGCTCGCCCTGCACCAGGTCCCCGCCGGACAGCGAGTACAGCATGCCGCCCTGGCCGTCCGGAACCACCAGCGAATCATGCTTCTCCGCGGTCAGCCCGGTCAGCGGCTGGAACCAGTGCGTGTAGTGCGTGGCGCCGTTCTCAATCGCCCAGTCCTTCATGGCTGCGGCAACCACGTCCGCGACCTTCGGATCGAGCGGCGCGCCCAGCTCGATGGTCTCCATGAGCGCGCGATACACCTCCTTCGGCAGCCGCTGGCGCATCGTGCGCTGGCTGAAGACGTCGCAGCCGAAGAAGCTGTCCACACGCTCGATCGTTTCATCCCCGTTCCGCGCGGCGGCGGCCCAACGGGCTGCGGCCGCGACGGCCTCCGCTCGGGCCGTTGCGAGATTCATGTGAGTGCTGCCTTTCTGCACTGCGCTCACGGAAGTCCCCATCGGCGTCGCAGTGCAAGACGCGATTGTCATTCGATGATGAGAACGTCGGTCTCGTACAGAATGCAATGAACGCCGCGACGCCCGATCCAGCGATCGGCGCGCGACGAAAACGACAATGCCCGGTTTTATACCCCAATCATGTCTGCGCCCGTGCGGGCGCATTGCCGGTGCGATTGGGCCGCGACGGACGGGTGGGCGGCGCCGTGGGCGCAGGACCGCGCTGCAAATGAAACGCCCCTCGGACTCGTCGCACCCATCGTGTGCACTCGGCGTTCCTCAAGAACTGCGGCCCATCGCCGGCCCAGCCATCTTACACGAGATCCCCGCCCCATGTCACGCCCCGAAGTGGGTGAACCGCGGCGGCGCTGACTGCACGCCGAATTAACACGGACCGAATCGTCCGCCGCCCCACGCCGGTCTATGCTACGCGCAACTCTGACGCGGCGGCGCGCGGTTGGACCCCCGCGTAGTTCCGTCTGCAAGCTACGTTCCGGAGCCAAAACATGAATCGCAACGTACGTCAGTCATCGACCTCTCGCCGCGAGTTCCTGCACGGAGCGGTTGCCGTCGCGTCCGTCGCGGCGCTCGGCCGCTCGCCGGCGGCAGGGGCGCAGGAACGGCAGCCCGCATCGGTCCCGCCGCCGCGGCCCGCCCAGCGCAAGCGCGTGCTGCGTGTCGCCCATTTGACGGACATTCACGTTCAACCTGAGCTGAAGGCCGGCGAGGGTCTCGCCGAGTGCCTGCGGCACGTCCAGGCCCAGCGGGACAAGCCCGACCTGATCCTGACCGGCGGCGACACGATCATGGACTGCTTCGAGGCGGACGAGGCGCGCACGCGGCTGCAATGGGAGCTTTGGAAGCAGGTGCTCAAGGCCGAGTGCTCGCTGCCCGTGGAGAGCTGCATCGGCAACCACGACGTGTGGGGTTGGCACAAGGCCCGGTCCAAGACCACCGGCAGCGAGCCCGGCTGGGGAAAGAAATGGGCCATGGACATGTTCGGCATTCAGCGGCCGTACCGCAGCTTCGACCGTGCGGGTTGGCGCTTCGTGGTGCTGGACAGCGTCTTTCCGAACGGCGACGGCTACATCGGCAAGCTGGACGATGAGCAGTTCGAGTGGCTCGGGGCGGAGCTGGCCGCGGTCCCGCGGGGCATGCCGGTGCTGGTCCTTTCGCACATCCCGATCTTCTCGGCGGCCGCGCTGTTCGACGGCCAGCGAGAGAAGAGCGGCAACTGGGACGTGCCGGCGTCGTACATGCACATCGACGCGCGGCGGATCAAGGACCTGTTCTATAAGCATGGGAATGTGCGGCTGGCGCTGAGTGGGCACCTGCACCTGGTGGACCGCGTGGACTACCTGGGCACGACGTACCTGTGCAACGGCGCGGTGTGCGGGGCGTGGTGGAAGGGGCCGCACTACGAGTTTTCCGAGGGCTACGCGCTCATCAACCTGCATGACGACGGCTCGTTCGAGCACGAGTACGTCACGTACGGCTGGGCGGCGCCGAAGCCCGGATGAGCACGTGCCGTTGGCGCAGCGCCCGTGAGTCGCGACGAGCGAACTGCGGATGACCAATTGTGCGAAACGAGATTCAGAACCCGCCGCAGCGTTGCCTGAATTCGTTCTTCGCTCTCGGCAATTGCGACTTCGCGCCCGGCGCTACGCGCGCGGGTGGGCCCTCTCGTACTCGGTCTTGACGTCGTTGGTCGTCAGGTGCGTGTAAATCTGCGTCGTGCTCAGGCTCTGGTGCCCGAGCATCTGCTGCACGCTGCGCAGGTCCGCCCCGCGCCGCAGCATGTGCGTCGCGAAGCTGTGCCGCAGCGTGTGCGGGCTGACCGAAAGGTCCAGCCCCGCTTGGAGCAGGTACTTGTCGAGCTTGCGGCGGACGCTGCGCGTGCTCAGGCGCTGTCCGTGCTTGTTGATGAAAAGCGACTCCGGGTCGGCCCGGCCGTTCATCACGACCGTGCGCCGCAGGTCGAGGTAGTGCAGGATCGCGCGCACCGCGCCGGGCCCCAGCGGGATGATGCGCTCCCGCTTCCCCTTGCCGCGCACGCGCAGCACGCTGCTGGTCAGGTCCACGTCGTCCACGTTCAGCGCCACAAGCTCGCTGACGCGGATGCCCGTCGAATACAGCGTCTCCAGGATCGACCGGTCGCGCGCCCCCAGCAGCGTGGTCGTGTCGCAGTTGTTCAGCAATCGCTCGATCTGCTCCACCTCCAGGTACTTCGGCAGCCGCTTCTCCTGCTTCGGTGTGCGGATCGACTGCACCGGGTTCGCCGCCACCAGCCCGCGCCGCAGCAGGAACTTGTAGAAGCTGCGCAGCGTCGCCAGCTTGCGCGCCACCGTGCTCTTGCAGTAGTTCTTATCCCGCAGCTCCGAAAGAAACAGCCGCACGCGATCCACGTCCACCGCCAGCAGCTTCTCGTCCCGCTGCGCCGCGTCCACGTCGACGTGCGTCTCCTCGGCCGAGTGCGCGTGCGTCGCGCCGTTACGCCCCGCCGGAGCGGCCTTCTGGAACGCCGGCGCCCCGAACAGGTACGCGATGAACTGCTCCAAATCGGCCGTGTAGCAGCGGGCCGTGTGGCTGGAAAAATGCCGCTCCGACCGCAAGTAGCGGATGAACAGGTCGACGAGCGATTCTTGCGAGTTCATGGTTGTCACTTCGCGTCCAGGTTTCCCAATACGCCCAGGCTCAGCTCCGATACGTTTCGCTCGACCGGCGACTTCGCGCACCGTGCGCTTTGCGCTCGTCCGCCGCGGTCCGGCCAAGCTCGTAGCTCACCAGCGCCGCGTCCAGCCAGTCGAACGCCGTTCGCGGGTCCGCCGCGATCTGCACGAGCGATTCCAGCACGGCCGGTTCCTGCCCGGGGGCGAAGCGGAAGATGAAGCGCTCGTTGTGCTTCACCAGACTTACGATTCTCCGCGCTCCGCTCACGGGACGCTCTCCGCCGCGGCCTCGTGCGCGGCCGTCCGGTATCCGTTTCGCTGTCTTAGAATCGACCGGATCGTGGACCAGCACGAATAACGGACGAACAGTTCCTGGCTCTTGATGAACTGCCGCCAGCCGAACGGACTCTCGCTCTCGTCGCGGTCGTCCGCGTACTCGCGAATCTCCTCCTGAACGTCGTCGTCCGCCGCGCTGAAGTTGCGCTGCACCTGGACCACGCGCGCCGGCACTGCGCTTGCGTCCGCGGCGTACGTGTTCGCCGGATCGGACGTCGCCGCCGGGGGAGCATCGCCGGCGGCGTACCACTGCATGACCCAGCCGATCCGCGGCGGATCGAAGCCGCTGAATTCCGTTACCGCCGCGACGATCGCTCCGTCCGCGCCGAGTTTTCGCGCAACCTCGCGCGCTTCGGCGGCAGTCTCCACCGTGGACCCATCCAGTGCGGCGAGCGTACGGTTGACCGGCACCACTGCGACGCCGGGGAAGCCGGTCAATTCGGATGCCAACCAATCCGTCACCTTCACCGGGTCCCAATCGAGGCTGCCGCTCAGGTTCATCACCGGTGTCACGACGACGACCTCGACGGTAGTTGGGGGCGGCTCTTCCTCGCGCACGTCGTTGCGCTGAGCGCAGCCCGTTCCCGCCAATTGACCAGCCAGCGTTGCGGAAATCACGGTCACGACATACAACTCGAGAAACGATCGGCTCATACGCGTCGGGTCGATCGTTCGTTGTTCGGAGGTGGGAGCCCTGAGTATCTTATGCTGTTCACGAGCGTCCGGCCAATAATCGCGGCGCGAATCGGCTGGAATCGCCGACAACTCTGGTCCGGAACTGCCGCGACCCGCTGTCACGCCCGTACCCATCTCACGTCATTCCTGGCGATGTGCGATGCGTGACGCCCCATCCCCGCCGGATGCGGCGGCATTTCGCACCAATTTCGGTTTTTCTGTGCTTTCCGTCCCCAAGGCCGCGATGGTGCCCGAGTACACCCTCTCGCCGCCCGCAACGGCACGGACGAAGAACACGCGGCCGTCATGCGTCCACGCGGCGTTCGTGCTGGAAGACTCGCCCGTTAGTAGTGGCAGCTTCCGTCCGCTTGAGACTTCCACCGCCCAAAGCTGACAGGCCGAGTCCTCGCCTGCGGCCTCAGAACGCGCTTCAACGATCTCGCGACGCTGCGAATATCCGACCCAGCGACCGTCCGGCGACCAGCACGGCGCCACGCACGCCGCCGTCGTGCTCGCGGCGACCTCGCGTGGCGGACCAACGCCAGCGGCGTCGATCGTCCAGATGACGAAGCTTCGGCTCCCCGGCTCGCGCTCGCTCTGGTACGCGATCAGGCTGCCGTCCGGCGACCAGGCCGGGAGCATCCCGTCCGCCACACGCCGCCGTTGGTGCGGTACGCCCCCGCGGACGGCGTGGATTTCCCAGCGGTGCGTGCGTTCATTCCACGCGCTGTAAGCGATTTCCTCGCCATCAGGCGACCAACACGGCGAAATCTCGCTCTCCGCTTCGTACGTCAGCCGCCGCGGCGAGGTGCCATCGGAATTCATGACCCAGATGTCCCAGTTTCCGCTGCGCAGCGAGGCGAACGCGATCCGCGTTCCGTCGGGGCTGAAGCGCGGCTGGATCGCGTCTGCGCCGTCGTCGGTCAGCGGCGTCGCATCACGCGCCCCCACCGTCTGCACGAAGATCTCGGCGCAGCCGCCGCGGCGCGTCGAAACGAAAGCCAGCCGGCCGCCGTCGCGGCTCACGTCCGGGTCGAAATCATCCCCGGCGTCGGCGTACGTGTGTTGGCGCAGGTCGCCAAGACGCGCCGCCTCGGCAAGCGCGCTCCGTGCGACCGAGCCGGCGTCGTCGAGCGTGCCCGGCCACGCCTCGCGCGGCGGATCGCAGGCCGGCTCGACCGGCGACGACATGATCGCCGGGGACCGGCACGCGCAGGCCATGAGCGGAAGCCCCGCGCCCAGCGCCGCGGCGAAGTCCAGGTAGCGGGTGTTGTTCATTGTCGTTGCCTCAAAGTAGCCCGCTGAAAAACCTGTGGCACGGGCGTCCCTCCTGCGTTTTCGTAGCACGGGCGTCCCGCCTGTGTCTTCGTAGCACGGGCGTCCCGCCCGGGCTTTCACCAGCGCGACGCCGGTGCCACGACGGGCTGGTTGGGTTCTTCAACGCGCTGTCGCCGGCGGCGCGCAGCCCAGCACGGAGAATCGCGTCTAGCTGGATTCGTTATCGGCATCGTTCGAGAGGGGGGTTGATGGGGAAGGGACGGAGGGCCGCATGGACGTAGGAACGAAGCCAATTCAGTTCGTCATTCCCGCGCAGGCGGGAATCCAGGCCGGCCGTCGGGCGAGAACTCGAACGCCCCCACCGTCATTCCCGCGCATCGCGTCATTCCCGCGCAGGCGGGAATCCAGGATGTCTAGTTCCCTGGCCATCGCGATCCCTACGTCATTCCCGCGAAGGCGGGAATCCAGGGACCCCAGGCGGGGCGCCTGTGCCACCAACTGGACCCCCGCCTTCGCGGGCGTGACGCGGGGTGCGGCACCCCATTCGCCCACGCCGCCGTACGTGGCCGGCTGACCGCTCCCTGACAGTCGCGGCTCGGAAAGTGCGCCGCTTGAAAATCGGCCCCCGTTCGGTATCGACGACCGCCGCTTCACGCGGTTTAATAGTTCGGTAACACGTTGCGGCTATCGTGCGGCGGCGCAGAAACCGCCCGGCGGCCCGCGGGGAGAGCGGCGCGGGGCCGGCCAGCGGGGCCGCAGCGGTGCAAGGCAGGCACATCCCAGGCGGGCCGGCGAGGTTTGCGCGGAACCGAGCGGCGGGCCGCCGACGCGACAGGAAGCGCAGATGTCGGCCGTTTCGGAAAACAAGGGCAAGATCGGCCTGGTGGTGGTTCTCTTGCTGGTGGCGGGCGGGGTATACTGGTTCACAGCCCCGTCGCGGCCGAAGCTGAGCGATACGATTCTGTTTGTCGACGCAACGACAGGCAAAATGCTCGAACTAGATCGCAAGGCGCTGGGCACGTTGCCGGCAACGAATCCCGAGACGGGAGAGCCGACGCTCGTTCCGTGCTACCGGACCGAGGACGGGAAGGTCTTCGTCTCGTCACGAAAGCGCTCGGTTGTGCAGCAGCTCGGCGAGAAGAACCAAGTCATCGACCTTGAGACACTCGAAGTCCGCGTACAGCCCTGATGATGCGGAGGAACGAAATGACGACGAAACGCGTGTCACTGCGAACGGGATTCACGCTGATCGAGCTCCTGGTCGTCGTCGCGATCATTGCGCTGCTGATTTCGATCCTGCTCCCAAGCCTCTCGCGGGCGCGGGACGCGGCGCGCGCGGCCAAGTGTGGGGTGCAGCTCCGAAGCCTTGGCGGGGGGTTGCAGGCTTACTTCAGCGAGAATGAGGAGTGGATTCCTGGAGTGAATACGACAGGGTTTCCCCTGAGAGCCGGAGCCCTGGATGCAGGGCGATTGCGAGATTCGTCACTCCCGGTGCAGACGTTTGATTGGATGAGCGCCGTGGCACGCTACGACACAGAGATGCCGATTTCGCGGGCGCAGCGCATCCAATTGCTCGTCAATCGGTACCAATGCCCGAGTTTCGCAGGACTTCGAGTGGATGAGCTCTACGAGCTAGCGCGGTCACCCGACGCCGCGGACTTCAATCCGGGCAATGACCCGTTTCTTCAGGAGTATGCGCCGATCAGCTACCTGATGAGCGTGTATTTTCAATACTGGGGAGACCAGTGGGAGCTTTTCAAGGTCGCGGAGACGATCGTGAACGGGCGACCATTTCCAGTCTACGCGGCAATTGCGCCAGACGTCTACGACGCCATCCGTCATGAGGGCGGCTATCGCTCTCGCCTGGATCAAATCGGGCCGCCAGCGAAGCGCATTGCCGCTGCGGATGGCATGCGCTACCTCGATGCCGACGGTGGGGTAGACTATGACCCGTATCCGAATCCGGAGCATTTTGGAGCCTTCGGTACGAGTGGGGCTTGGTGGGCCGGCTCGACGGAATATGGGATCAAGAATCCGGCGAGGAACTGGG
>JABRWC010000029.1:0-7934 GCA_039961675.1 Phycisphaerae bacterium | reverse complement strand
CCGACAATCTCACGGGATAACGCGGATTCGAGCGGCGCTCTGCGGTTCAACCCGGCCGATCACGTGCTTGGCGAGCGCGTCGAGCCGTGCAAGCTCGTCAACAAGTCCGTCGCACTTTCCCGGCGGCACGCTGAGCAGCAGCCCGCCGGAAGTCTGAGCGTCCATCAGTACGCCCGCCAGCGCCGGTTCCACCGCGGGATCCACTTCGAGCCGGTTGCCCAGGTAGCTCTGCGTGGTCCTGTGCGCGCGGGTCAGCGCGCCCTGCCGCGCGAACTCCAGCGTGCGCGCCATCAGGGGCACGGTCCCGGCCGCGATCGTGATCGTGACGCCGCTGGCTTCGGCCATCTCGTGTGCGTGGCCCACCAGGCCGAAGCCGGTGATGTCCGTCGCGGCGCGCACGCCGGCGCTGAGCGCGGCGTCGCGGCCCGTCCGGTTCAGCGCGCTCATCACGCGGATCGCCTCGGCCAGCTCGGCTTCCGGCAGCAGTCCGCGCTTGGCCGCCGTTGTCAAGACTCCGCTCCCGAGCGGTTTGGTCAACACCAGCAGGTCGCCGGGACGCGCCTGCGCGTTGGTCAGAATGCGCTCGGGATGCACGCGGCCGGTGACCGCCAGGCCGTACTTGATCTCCGTGTCGCGGATGCTGTGGCCGCCGACGATGACCGCCCCGGCCTCCTCGACCGCGTCGCTGCCGCCGCGGAGGATTTCCGCCAGCAGCTCGTACGGAAGCTCCTGGTCCGGCCACGCGACGAGGTTCATCGCGGTCAGCGGCTCGCCGCCCATCGCGTACACGTCGCTGAGCGCGTTGGCGGCGGCGATGCGGCCGAAAGCAAACGGATCGTCGACGAGCGGCGGGAAGAAATCGGTCGTCTGCACGAGCGCAAGCTCATCGCTGAGACGAAAGACGCCGGCGTCGTCCATCGTCTCCGGTCCCACCAGCAGGTCGGGGTGCGTCGGGCGCTTGAGCTGGCGCAGAACCTGCGCCATGCCGTCCTGCGGCAGCTTGCCCGCTCAGCCCGCACAGTTGGCGTAGTCGGTCAGTCGCTTCTTGCGTCCTTCGGACATCGTTCACACGGGGGCCAGGCCCATCATTCGCCGCCACGCACTGAGCTGTCCCAGGTGCACCTGCGGGTGCCCGCAAAGGTAGAACATCAGCATTGCGCCGAGCTGCGGGAACAGTTCCTTCATGCGCCCGGCGGCGGGGTTCGGCGCGGCGAGCGCCTCGTCGCTCGCGCCGCGGATCGCCTCCGCCGCGGCCTTGTATGCGGCGAAGTAGAACCCTGTCAGCGTCGGCATGTCGGGGTATTCCTTGCCGTCTGGATCATCCAGGCACTCCGCGCCACTCTTGAAGCGCGCCTCCCAACCCTCCGGCACGCGCGTCACGCCGGTCGGTTGCCCCAGGTGCTCCAGCACCCGTGCCGGATAGAGCGACAGGTGCCCGAACACGAACGCCGGGTGTGATTCGATCGGACCGTCACGCCCCCCGGCTGCGCCAGCCGCGCGAACTGCTCCGGCCTCACGCCCGTCAGCAACCGCTCGGCGTACATCGCATTCAGGGCGGCGGCGGAAGCGATCATCTCGCCGAATCGCGCCATAAGCCCACCTCCGTGCCGGCGGCGAGGCCGCAACATCTCAACCAGGGCCGCACCGGCGCGCGACAGCTTATCCGACGCGCGGACGAGCGGTCCACGGCCGCTCGCCAATCCGAACGTGCTTGCCGGTCATCGCGGGTTCGGCCACGATCCGTGCATGGCCGGTCAAACGCTTTCCGAAATCCGCGGGCTTCTCGCCGCGGCCGGTCTGCGCCCGCAGCACCGCTTCGGACAGAACTTCCTGATCGATCTGAACCTGATGCGCAAGCTGGTCGCGGCCGCTGAAATCGTCCCCGGCGACGTTGTGCTTGAGGTCGGCGCCGGAACCGGGTCGCTGACGGAGTTGCTCCTGCGGAGCGGCGCGCGCGTCGTCGCCGCCGAGATCGACCGCGGCTTGTCCGCAATGCTGGCGGAAAGACTCGCCGGCGCGCCGAACATCACCCTCTACACGGGCGACGCGCTGGCGGGAAAACACTCCATCGAACCGCAACTGCTCGCCATGCTGAGCGAGCATGCTCCAGGCCCCGGCGGCGCGCGTAAGCTCGTCGCGAACTTGCCGTACCAGATTGCCACGCCGCTGCTGATGGAGCTGCTCCACGTCCGGCCGCCGCTGGAACGCATGGTGTGCACGATCCAGCGCGAAGTGGGGGAGCGGCTGCTGGCGCCGCCACGCAGCGATGCATATGGGCCGGTCTCGGTCGTCATGTCCGTACTCGCGCGCGTCGAGCTGCTGGCCCAACTGCCGCCGGAGGCGTTCTGGCCGCGGCCCAAGATCGACTCTGTGATGATGCGAATTCGGCCGCTCCCGCCGGGATTTGCCGGTCCGAATGACGCCGCGGACTTCGCCCGCTTCGTCCAGCGCGCGTTCCAGCACCGGCGGAAGATGCTGCGGCGCGGGCTGCGAGATGCGTACGAGGGCGACGTCGAGACGCTGCTTGCGTCGGCGGGCGTCAGTCCCGAGTCCCGGCCTGAAGAACTGGCTGCGCAGGAGTGGCGGACTCTGTATCGGCTTGCGCGGTCTTCGGTTCGCTGAGGATATGGCGCGCCAGCACGTTTCGCACAAATGCCGGACTGGTCGAATCCACGTGGCCGCCGTAATAGCCGTAGCGCTGGAACTCGCTGCGGTAGGGGATATTCACGATCCGGTCGCCGGCGCCCTTCGGCGGGCGAAGACCGACCGACCCCGCGCCGTCCTCGCCGAACTTGCCGTCGATCGTGCCGAAGACCTTCATCGGGCCGGCCAGAACGGCGTCGTGCGGCGAATAGTAGACGTAAACCTTGCCGCGCACGTGCTTGAGCGCCTCGCTCATGTCGTAGCGGAACCAGAGGCTCGAACCGAGCAGCACCACGTTATCGACTTTGTACTTCGCGCTCAGCCCTTCCAGCGCCCAGACCGCCACGCCCGTGCCCGCGGACAGCCCCACCAGATTCACGGGCCGGCCGGGGTACTGGTTCTCGTACTCTTCGATGTAATCCGAGAGGATGGCCGCCCGGAGCTTGGCATTGACGCGCAGCGTCTGATCAATGGCCGGATTAAGCGGCGCGATCGTCCAGGTGAACGTCGCCACCTGCCCGCGGTAACCGGCCGCCTCCAGGCCCTGTCGAACGCCCACGTCGCCAAAGTCGATGTTGCCCGCGCCAGGACAGTAGAACGTGATGCCGTTGACGGCGTTGGCGCCGAACGACGGTCCGCATCCCGCGGCGAACACGAGCAGCCCGGCTGCAACGCACACTCTGGCCGACATCGACTCCGCGCTCCGTCTCCTGCCGGATTGCCCCGCCCCAGCCGCTCCGTCACTCGCGCGAGCCGTGCTCCATCGCCGCCGGACGGAAACCCGGAATCTTGAAGTTTTCGACCGGCTTGTCGTCGGGATGCACGGCGAAGACCTCGACGCGCGCGATGTCCTCGAACGGGGCGACCAGGACGATCGCGCCGGCCTTGTAGTTGTCGTCCACCGGTACGCACTCGAAGGCCAGCGCGCTGCTCATCCCGATGTCGGCCATTTCCTTCATCTCGTAGGTCAGTCCGTCCTTCATGTACAGGATCACGCGCGTGTCGAGCTGCTTGATGTACTCTTCCTGCGCCGCGGTCCCGTTGCCGGCCGGAGGGTGGTCGCTGAATTTCCTCTGCGCGCATCTCCGCTTGGACTCGGAGACCAGGCGCGCAAGCCCCCCGTTGTGGAACCAGTCATAGTTGAACATCCACCGCTCCTGCACCGGGCCTGGCCCGGGGGACGAGACACCGCCGCCATGCTCGCCGTACCGCGGTATCATCGTCCGGGATGACGCCGGCCGTGAAAGCGATTCGGGTCAAGCGCATCGCCCGCGAACTGGGCTTTGACCGACTGCGCATCGTCCGCGCCGGCCCGGTTCGCAACGCGAGGTATTATAGGGACTGGCTCGCGGCAGGCTATGCCGGCTCGATGCGATATCTGCACCGAAACACGGATTGCCGCGCGGACTCCTCGCACATTCTTCCCGGCGCCCGGTCCATCATCTGCGCAGCGCTGAGCTACCGCCGGGCCACCGAAAAGGATCGGCTGCCTTCCCGGGTGGCCGCGCGGACCGCGGGGGGAACCGCTGGCGTCGGCATGCCGCCCGCTGTTCCGACCGGCCGCGTGGCGCAGTACGTCCGCGGGCCGGACTACCACCTCGTGCTCCGGCAACGGCTCGGGGTCCTGGTCGATCACATGCGCGCCGAGATCGACGAGCCGTTCGACGCGCGCGTGTGCGTCGATACGGCGCCGCTGCTGGAGCGCGAATTGGCCGCGGCCGCCGGCGTCGGCTGGATCGGCAAGAACACGCTCGTGATCGACCCGGCGCTGGGATCGTTCCTGTTCCTGGGCGAAGTCGTGTCCACGCTGGAGCTTGCTCCGGACGAGCCCGCCACGGATCACTGCGGCACCTGCACGCGCTGCCTCGACGCCTGCCCGACGCGCGCGCTCGTCGCGCCCTACCAGATGGATGCGTCGCGCTGCATTTCGTATCTCACGATCGAACACCGCGGCGAGATTCCGGCCGATCTGCGCGATGGCATTGGCGAGTGGGTCTACGGCTGCGACGTGTGCCAAGACGTGTGCCCGTTCAACGCGAAGGCGCCGCCGGCGCACGACGCCGAGATTGTGCGGGAATACATTCCATCGAGGCTCGAGCTGCCGCAATTGGCGCGCCTTACGCCCGGCGATTACAAGCGCCTGGTGCGCGGCACGGCCGCTGGCCGCGCGACGCGCGCGATGTGGCAACGGAACGCGGAGATCGCGCTGCGCAACGGAGCGGAGCGGTCTGCCGGCACGCCCTCGAACGCGACGTGATCTCGCGGTTCCGTGAGGTGATTTCCGCGAACCTCAGGACTTCCCTCCGAGCCGCGGCCGTAACAAGCCGACGGCACGCTGGCGGCCGAGTATTTCGACCGCCCCGCGAAAGCCTCGTATCGCCTTCGCCCCCAAGGCGCGGTGGGCAAGGTCGGTGTGCCGTGAGCGTCTCGGCAATTGTCTCGACGGCCTGTTACGGTGGCGGATCGGCTGGACGCGCTCCGCACTCCCGGGCGGGGTTCGGATCGGCGCTGCCTCGCGCTCGCTCACTGTCGTGGCATGCGCTGTCGGGCAGGGACGTCCGACGCTGCGGGGCTGCGGCCCGGCCCGCAGCCGCGGATGCGAGCGAGCGACATCGCGGCGAGCAGGCACGAGAAGGGCATGAGCGCCCCCGAGCCGCACAGGGCCGCCGGCGGCGGCAACGGCGCTTCGTCGCCTGGATTGGCGGAGTTCGGCGCGGCCGACGGTGAGGCCGCGTCAGTTCCGTCGCCGTCGCCGCCGTTGCCCTCCGGCGTGGGAGCGCTGGGCTGCGCGGAGGCCGGAAGCGCAGGCGGCAGGGGACCGACGTATCGGATTCGCCGCACGCGCCCGGTGTACAACTCGCAGTACAGCACGGTTCCGTCCACATCCTGCGCCAGGTCGGTCGGTCCGCCGTCGAGTTGCAGGAACAGCTCATGCCGCACGGCCTGGTCGCCGCTGAGCTCCAGGCGGTAGAGCCGGTTCAGCACGAATTCGAGGTGGAACAGGCTGCCCCGGTACGTCGCCGGCCATTGCCCGGAGTCGTAGTAGAGCGCACCGGTGATGGCGGAACCTTCGTCGAAGTAGGCGTACGCCGGGTTCGTAAGCCCGAGCGATGCGGTCGCGGGGTCCGCCCCCTCGGTGAGCGGCCATCCGCAGTTGTCGCCGGCGCGGACGATGTTGATTTCCTCACGCCGTTGCTCGCCGTCGGACCCCACGTCCATCACGAACGCGCGGCCGTCCGGGGCGAAGCAGAAGCGGAAGGGGTTGCGAAAGCCGAGCGCGTAGATGGCGCTGGGCGCGCCGGTCGGCGTGGTCAGCGGGTTGTCGCGCGGCGCCGCGCCATCCGGCGCGATGCGGCAGAGCTTGCCCGCGAGCGTTGAAAGCGACTGGGCGTTCGCGGCGAGGCCGACGTCTCCGATCGAGAAGTACAGCATGCCGTTCGGCCCGAACGTCAGCCCGCCGCCGGCATGCTCCGCGCCGCAGGGCAGGTTCGCCTTGATGGCCAGCGGCCGTTCGCCGACGCCGTCGAGGTCGGTGAAGCGGAGAATCCGCTGCTCGTTGTTCGTGATCGAAGCGAACGCGTAGACGTAGTGATTGGCGGCGAAGTGCGGGTCGAGCGCGAGACCCAGCAGGCCGGTCTCCAGGGCGTCGAAGACTTCGATCTCCGCGAAGGGCTGAGGCTGTACGACGCCGTCGCGGATGATTCGAATCCGCCCGCTCTTTTCGGCTACGAACAAACGACCGTCCGGCGCGGCCGCGATCGCGGTTGGAAGCTCAAGCCCTTCGGCCACGGTCGAGATGTCAAACTCGCCGGCGCCGGTTTCCGACTGCGCGGCGGCGTTCGAGCAGGCGGCCGCCAGCGCCGCGCCAGCGGCGACGCTGAACAGGGCGCCGCGGGCCGCGACGCGCCGCGGCGTCACGCGAAGAGCGGCGACCCGACGTTTTCGTCGTAGCTCTCGCCGTCCAGTTTGAAGATCGGGGCCGGGTCCAGTCCGAGCCAATCGCGGATCGTGGCGCCGAGCACCGCGCGGAAGTCGACGTAGTAGGACAGATTGTCCTGATTGATGTCAGAAGTCGTCACCGCCTGGCCCTTCAGCCCGCCGCTGACGCGCGGCCCGGCCAGCATCATGTGCCCGCCGTAGCCGTGGTCGGTCCCCGGGCTTCCGTTTTCCTCGTTGCGGCGGCCGAACTCGGTGTAGAACAGCACGGCCGTGCGATCCCAGATGCCGAGGTTCCGGGCGTCGTTGACGAACTGCTGGAAATGGTCGTTGAGCGTGGGGAACAGCTCCGCTTGTGCCTGGTCCTGCGATCCGTGCGTGTCGAACCCGCCGTAGCGCAGTTTGATGATGCGCGTGCCCAGACCCGCCGAGGCGAGCATCGCGGCGCGATAGAAATCATCGCGCGCTGCGCCGGTGGATTCGAAGTTCTGCGTGCGCTCGCGCAGCACCTGCCCGCGCTGGTCGATGCGGTCGTACGCGGCGAGCACCTCGCTTTGCGCGCTGGTTCGCCCCGACTTGGGCAGCCGCGCCAGGCGCCCGAACGCTTCCTGCGCCGCGCGGCGGTAGGTGCGGTCGGGATAGCCGTAGCGCCGCGGGTCACCGATCGTCTGCGTGTTGAGCACGCCGTACGGCTCGTCGAAGTACGTCTTGCGCAGCCGCTCATACCACGGCACGCCCGCGCCGGCGCCGCCCAGGTTCCGCACGCCGTACTCGAACACTTCCTGGCTCTCGAAATGTGATCCGTTGCCGTCGGGAAAGGCAACCTGCTGGATGATCGCGAGCTGTCCGGCCTGGTAGAGGTCGGCGAAGAACTGGAACTGCCTGTTGATGCCGTACTCGGGATTGTCGGGCAGCGGCACGACCTGGTCGGCCTTAAGCGCCAGTTGCGGCCGCTTGGCCTGATAGACGGGGTTGGTGAAGGGCGCCAAAAAGCTCAGCGCGTCCAAACCGCCGTCGAGCTGGCACAGCACGAGCAGGTTCCCTGTGCCCTGTGACGTCTGCGCGTAGGCCTGCGAGACGAGCCTGAGAATCGGGTCGGCGTACGCCAAGGCGGCGAGCGTCGCCGCGCCGTTCGAAAGGAATCGTCGTCGGCTGAGGGCGTAGTCATTGCAGCCGGTGCACATGCGGTGTCTCCGGGAAAGGGGCCGCTCGCGGCCCAGGCTGTCTCAGCGCGTGATGACGCGTTCGTCCATGGCCATCAGGCGGATCATCTCGAACACCTGCTCGGGCTGATATTCGGGATCGATCAGGTGGAACGCGGTGTAGCCGTTCTGGTCGAGCACCTCGATGTAGAT
>JABRWC010000028.1:0-9482 GCA_039961675.1 Phycisphaerae bacterium | reverse complement strand
GTCCACGGCGTGCCCGTCACGAACGTCGCGTAGCATGACGTGCACCGTCGGTTTCATCTTGCCGCTGTGCCGTTCGTGAAAGTCGGTGATGTAGTACAAATGCCCCTGATGCCGGATGACCATTCCGCGCTTGATGGGGACGTGCATGTTGACCCTCGCTGAGCACGCCAACTGGAGCGGCGCTCGCCGCAGGAGGACGACTTGAGACCGTTTCCAGTATACCGCTCGCTGCCGCCGCCGCGGAGACCGGACGGGCCGTGTCGTTCGCCGGCGTGTGCCCGGGGCGCAGGTCGATAGAATGCCACAGCGGCCCGGTGAACAGGTCCGCGTGGAGCTGCACCGGCGAGCATCAAGCGCCGCGCCCCGCGACGGCACGATTCCCGCTTTCGCGGAAATGACCGCGGGCCGGCGGGGCAAAAGCGCGGACCAGGCTGCCGAGCGAGTCGAACGAGTCGAACCTGTGGACGATCCGATCGTTATCCTGGTCGTCGCGGCGGCGGGCGCGGTGATTGTCTTCTCCGTGCTCTGGCGCTGGCATGAGCGGCGGCAGGACTCGGCCTATTCCGCGCAGCGACGATCCGAGCTGGCCGGCCGCCGAGCGCAGCAGCAGGCGCAGCAGCGCGAGATCGCGCAGCTGGCCGGACGGATCGTCGCGACAAGCTCCACGGGAGACATACCGGGTTATCAGATCCAGCGGCAGATCGAGGCCGTGTTTACGGACGACCACCCGACGCCCGCCCGCGCCGTGGAGGCGTTGAAGGCGATCGCATCCGCGAAAGGCGCCAATGCGCTCATCAATCTTCGGACCGGGCGAGCGCTGAACGCCAAGTGCCAGGCTAGCGCCGATGCGGTGCTGGTGCGGGACATGCAGGCCGCACCGCAGGCGGCGTCCCTGACCGCGGAAGCGGCTGATCGGGGCGACCATGAGAATCCGCAGCGTCCCGGCCGAGAGATCACGCCCGGGGAAGGTCCGACACGCCCCGGTTCATAGGGCCGCTCCACGGGAGTCGTGGCACGCGAGACTGTTCCGCGTTCCCGCCCGCGCCACTCGCGGGTCGGATCGTCGGACGCGGCGGGCTGGCGCTGCGCACATCCGTCGGAGACCGCGCTTACGGAACGGCCAGGAGTTACGGACTGCGCCGCGCCCCGCGTGCCCGCCACACTTCCGGCCCGACGATCTCGGGGAACGCGTCGATGAGCAATTCGCCGAACTCTGCTTCGCTGATCCGTTCGAGTTTGGGGCCGATCGGCGAGCCGTACCGCAGAAGGAGTCCCAGTCGGCGCTGGCCGCTGCGAATTGCGAAGATTTCGTACTCCGTGCGGAGCGCTGCGTTCGTGGGCGACACGTGCAGAACCACGTCCGGGCGGTACTGGCGCACCACGTAGTCGTGATCGTGCTTGTTGTGGCCCGGACGGTTGTTGCCCGGCTGAGCGTCGAGCCGCGCAATGTGCGGCTCGCATTTACCGAGCACGTCCACACAGCGCGCCCCGGAAAAATACGGGAACACGCCTGCGTAACCCACTGTCACAACCGAGCGCTCGTCGAGCAGCGGCGCCAGCGCGAGCGCGTAGCGCAGGTTCACCTCGTTCTCGCGGCGCGTCGAAGCAGGATCAGCCGTCGTCCATTCGCCCAACCGCGTCGCGTTCATCAGCAGCACGATCACCGAAAGCACCGCGCCGGCCGTCGCATTCCGGCCGCCCGGCAGGATCGGGAAGCCCAGGTCACGCAGCAGCACGTGGATTCCGAAGGCCGCGAGCACGCACAGCCCCGGGACGGCGGAAATCACGAAGCGGTCGCGCGGCCAGGCATCGCCGCCAACGTAAGCCTGGTACGAGACGCACAGAAAAAACGCCGCCGCGAGCGGGACCTGCCAGCGGCGGAACCGCACAAGCGAGACCGCCGCTATCGTCGTGGCCAGCCCGAGCGAGAACGCCGTAAACAGCGATTGCGTCAAGCCGGCCCGCAGCCGGTCCGCCAGCGGCCAACCGGTCATCTTGAGGTAGTACGTGTTCGGGGCCCAGTCGCCGTAGTACGCGTGCCGCCAGAGCGCATGACCCGCGACCATCGCCGCGGCGACGACCAATCCGAGGAGCAGCCGCGCGCGCCCGCCGCGCGTATACAGCAGCAGGCCCAGCAGCAGCGGTGCGGCGACCACGATCGCGTCCGGACGCACCAGCATCGCGGCGCCCATGAGGATCAGCGGGCGCGCGGTCGCCTGCCGCGAGCGGACAGCCTCGACCGCATCCCGCAGCGCCAGCGTGCACAGCAACGCGAGCAGACCGGTCTCCATGCCCAGCAGCGTGAAGAAGCAAAGGTTGTAGTACGCCGCGATCATGGCCGTGGCCCAGACGCACACGTCCGGCGGCAGCCGGCAGGCGCGCGCCAGACGCCAGGTGGCGAGTGTGCAGCCCAGCAGCGTCAGCGCGCCGAGCACCTGCGCCAGCAGGCAGGTCGCGGCGGGCGCGAGTCCCGGCCGATGCAAGGCTGAAAGCAACAGCGTCCACAGGAAGTTCGTGTAGCCCTCGACGCGCTCGCCTTCGTTCCAGACCAGGCCGCGGCCCTCGGCGAGGTTCTCCGCGTAGCGCATCGAGATCATCGCGTCGTCGAATAGGCAGAAATAGCGCGTGCCTTCCACCACGACGCTGGAGCGGGCGATGAAGATCGCCGCGTAAAACGCCTGGAAGACGAGGATCGCCAGAAACCACCGGCGTGCAGCGCGGAGGCGACGATCGGCGGAATGACGATTGAGGCTGTGCACGGGGACTGCCCGGCTCCACTCAGACCGGTCCACACACTCTCCGGCATGCCGGCGGCAACGGCGCTGATCGTCGGAGCGCGCGTGAGCTGGACAACGGGGCACGCTAATTGCCCGCCCGCGAGCGAGCAAGCTCTGCGGCGGTTCGCCGGCCGGGTGGCGCTTGCACCGCAGATTTTGCGTGCGCGGGACTTGCGCCGTGGGGGCCGTTGGTACCGATTCCGTCGGTCCACTTCATTTTCTCGCCGGCAGCGTCGATAGAACTACTCGTCGCAGCCGGGATGCCGGCCCCGGTACTCGGCGACCACCCGCGCGGACGACGGACACCGTGCGCTCGGATCGCCGTATGTTGGTCCAGTCTCGCTCGCGAGCAACCAGTCGACAGTTATTGTCCGTTTCGGTGAACACAGTCCCGGTCACTCTCAAGAGGAAGAATCGCATGACGACACAGACCCTGAATCAGAACACGACGCAGAACAGCTTCAGCACCACGCCGGTCGGCACGACGATCCCGTTCGAGTCGATCAACGACTGCGGCGCGTACATCTGCAACTGGAGCGGACACCTGCTTCGCGTGCCTGAGGACGGCGTGATCCCGGGCCGCTCGCCGGCGGTCAACATGGTCGGCCCGCAGCCGCTGACCGTCACCAAGATCAGCGACAACCCGTTCATCACCGTGACCAAGGCCAAGCTGCTGGCCTCGAACTACGATCTCGCGGTGAACTTCTAGCACACGCACCGGCGCTGCCCGGGCGGCCGCCGGAATCTCGTGTCGCGGGGCGCGCGGACCACGGTTCCGCGCGCCCCGCGTCTTTTCATTCCCCCGCGGCAGCGGCATACTGGAATCGGCGCCGAGCGCCCGTCGGCGGGCGCCCGGGCGTAAGCCCAAAGGGGAACGCATGCACGCTTCCGCCCCCCTGTGGACGCCGTCGACCGAGCGCGCCCGCAGCTCACAAATGCACGAGTTCCTGTCGCGCATGTCCGCCCGGCACGGCTTTCCGGCGGACTGGGAATCGCTCCGCCGCTGGTCGGTCGAGAGGCGCGACCTGTTCTGGAGCGAACTGCTGCGCCTCGCGCGGATCGAGCCTTCGACCGGACCCGGGGCGACGTACACCGGCGAGGGCATGCTCGGCACGAAGTGGTTTCCCGGCACGACGCTGAACTACGCCCGCCACCTGCTGCGCTTCGACGGCGACGAGCCGGCGATCCTGGCGCTCGACGAGCGCGGCAACGAGCGGCGCATCTCGCGGCGCGAGCTTCGCGACGCCGTGGCGGCCTGTGCGGCGGCGCTGAGCGGCGCAGGCGTGAAACGCGGCGACCGCGTCGCCGGCTTTCTGCCCAACATCCCCGAGGCCGTAATCGCGATGCTCGCTACGGCGAGCCTCGGCGCCGTGTGGTCCTCCTGCTCGCCGGACTTCGGGGCGCAGGGCGTGCTCGACCGCTTCGGACAAATCGAGCCGGTGGTGCTGCTGGCGGCGGATGGCTACACGTACGCCGGCAAGCCGATCCGCGTGCTCGAGCGTGTGCGCGAGATGCTCGGCCGGCTGCCGAGCGTGCGGCAAGTGGTCCTCGTGCCGTTCCTGGAAGCGGCGCCGCGCACGGACGACGTCCCGCGGAGCGCGATCTGGGCCGATTTCCTCGGCAACGCGCAGCGGGCGGCCGCCGCCGTGCTGCGCTTCGAGGAAGTTCCGTTCGACCACCCGCTGTTCATCATGTACTCGTCCGGCACGACGGGCGTCCCGAAGTGCATCGTGCACGGGCACGGCGGCACGCTGCTGCAACACGCGAAGGAGCACCTGCTGCACTGCGACATTCGCGAAGGCGAGCGCGTGTTCTACTTCACGACCTGCGGCTGGATGATGTGGAACTGGCTGGCCAGCGCCCTGGGCTGCGGCGCCGCGCTGGTGCTGTACGAGGGCAGCCCGACGCACCCGGACGCGCGCCGCCTGTGGGAAATGGCCGAGCGCCTCCGTGTGAACGTCTTTGGCACCAGCCCGAAGTTTCTGGCCGCATGCCAAAAAGCGGACCTGCGGCCGGGATCCGAGTTCAATCTGAGCGCGCTCCGCTGCGTGCTCTCAACCGGCTCGCCGCTGAGCGCCGAGCAGTTCGCCTGGGTCTACGAGCGCGTCGGCCGCGACTTGCAGCTCTCGTCGATCTCCGGCGGCACGGACATCATCTCCTGCTTCATGCTCGGAAACCCGCTGCTGCCGGTGTACGCCGGGGAAATTCAGTGCCGCGGCCTGGGAATGGACGTGCACGCTTGGGACGAGCAGGGCCGGCCGGTCGTCGGCCAGAAGGGCGACCTCGTGTGCGTCGCGCCCTTCCCGTCGCAGCCGGTCGGGTTCTGGAACGACTCCGGCGGCCGCAAGTACGCCGCCGCCTATTTCGAGTCCTATCCCGACTGTTGCGTCTGGAGGCACGGCGACTTCATCGAGATCACGGAGAACGGCGGAATCATCGTGTACGGCCGGTCCGATGCCACGCTCAACCCGGGTGGCGTGCGGATCGGGACGGCGGAAATCTACCGTATCGTGGAGTCGATGCCGGAAGTCATCGACAGCATCGTCGTGGGGCGCGACACGCCGGATCAGGACGTCGAGGTGTGCCTGTTCGTCGTCCTGCGCCCGGGCCTGACGCTGACGCCCGAGCTGGAGGAGCGCATGCGCCGGGAAATCGCCGCGGCCGCAACGCGGCGCCACGTGCCGCGGCACATCCGCCAGGTGCGCGACATCCCGCACACGATCAGCGGCAAGAAAGTCGAGCTGGCCGTGCGGCAAGTGCTGCACGGGCAGGCGGTGCAAAACCGCGACGCACTGGCCAACCCCGCCGCACTGGACGAATTCGCCGGAATCCGGCTCGATTCCTGAGGCGCTGCACCACTGCCAAGTGGCCGTGGCACAGGCGCCCCGCCGGTGTAAGAAGGATAGAGCGGACCGTCGGGGCGGGCGCAACGCCGCAGAGCGATTGCAACGCGTCTACAATTCCCGAATGCCCGCAGTGCTCCACGGCCTCGACATCGGCGGAACCAAGATCGGCGTCTGCATCGGCGACGCCGATGGGTGCGTGCTTGCCTCGCGTCGCTTCGCCACAGACCACGCCACCGATCCGGCTGAGATTCTCGACCGCGCGCTCGGGGAGCTGGAGCAACTCTCCGCGCAGCTCGGCACGGGGTCCGCCGCCGCGCTCGGCGTCGCCTGTCCCGGCCCGTATCACGCCGGCCGACAGCGCTTCCTCGATCCGCCGAACATGCCGCGCTGGCACGGCTTCGCGCTGGGCGAATTCCTGCGCGCGCGGGTCGCCGGCCCCGCCGCGGCGATGAACGACGCCAATGCGGCCGTGCTGGCCGAGTGGTACTGGGGCGCGGGCGTCGGTTTTCGCAACGTCGTGTATTTCACCATGTCCACGGGGATGGGCGCGGGCTTCATTCTGGACGGCCGGCTCTACCAGGGCACGGACGGCTTCGCGGCCGAGATCGGGCACCTGCCGCTCGAGGCCGACGGGCCGGTCGGCTTCGGCCGCCGCGGCAGCGTCGAGGGCTACCTGAGCGGGCCGGGGATCGTCCAGGTCGCGGAAGCCGAGCGGCGGGTGTGCCGGCAGACGGGCGAAGCCACGGCGCTCGACGCCGTGGCGGATGGGCTGTCCGCGGCGAACGTGTGCGCCGCGGCCAGCGCCGGAGATCCGGCCGCGCGGCGCGCGATCGACCGTTGCGCAATGCAGCTCGGCCGCCTGATGGCGATTCTCACCGATGTTCTGAACCCGGAGCTGTTCGTGCTCGGGACGATCGGTTCGGCGTACCCCGAGCTGTTCATCCCGCGGGCGACAGTCGTGCTCCATGAACAGGCGATCCGGCACTCGGCCGAGATCGTGCGCGTGGTGCCGTCGGGACTGACCGATCCCGGCAGCCAGCAGGCGCTGGCGGTGGCGCGCGGCATCGCGGCGAGCGCATAGTGCATGGGTCACCTCGCCCGCGGCGCGGCTGGGCGCGTCCGTCGCACGTGTGGCAACCCGCTGGGCGACGGCCATAGAATCGGGCATCGGAGAGCAGGCGTGTCGGGCACGGCCATCACCGAGCGGGAACGCGAAGCGAAGCGCTATCTCCAGGAACAGCTCGGAGATCGCGCCCCCGCGGAGCTGCGCTACGAGGGCGAGTTCGACGAATCGCCGCTGGACGGCGAAGGGCGGACGGCACTGTTCTCGTTCCAACTCGACACGGTTGCTGCGGCGCGTGATTGCGGGGACAACGACGCCCCCGGGAGGCACTATGTCGCGGTCGGCCACACTGAGCCGAACTATTTTCCGGGGTATGAACTCGCACCCGACGACGCGTACAGCTTCCACGTGGGAACGCGCTTCATGCTCGAAATGGAGCTTCATCGCGTGGACGCATCGCTGGAGCCGCCCGGTGCGCGCGACGACCTGCGGCGCTTCGTGGACCGGTACGCACCCGGCGCGCGGGTCGATCGCGTGGAGCTCTCGGCGTTGTTCCGCTGCGAGGAGGGGTACTTCGCCGTGTACCGGCTGGTGCTCGACGGGCAGGAGGTATACTGCCTCGGCGCCGACTGTCCGCCGGGATTCTACCGCATGACGCAGCACCCTCCGCAGGCGGCGCTGCGACTGCACCTCGGCAAGCAAATCCGCGCCGAGGCCCGCCGAGCGCGGGCAACCGGGGAAACCTGAGGGACGAGGCCGCGCCGCCCGGCGCTGCACCAGACTTGAAATGAAGCGTCGCTACTTCGACAACGCGGCCACGTCCTTCCCCAAGCCCCCCGGCGTATCCGACGCCGTGCGCAACTACATCGACAACATCGGCGCCAGCGCCGGTCGCGGGGCATACCGCGAAGCGGTCGAGTCCGGGCGGCTCTTGGAGCGGGCGCGCGGGCTGGTCCGCCGGCTCTTCGGCTGCGCGCGCGGCGATCACGTCGTGTTCACGCTCAACGGCAGCGACGCCTTGAACCTGGCGCTCAAGAGCCTGCTTCGCCCCGGCGACCACGTCGTCACGACCTGGATGGACCACAACTCCGTGCTGCGCCCGCTCAGCGCGCTCCAGACGCAGCGCGGCGTGGAGTGGACGGCGGTGCAGGCCGACCGCGAAACGACGCTCGTCTCCGTGGACGACGTCGCCGCCGCGATCCGCGCCCATACGCGGCTCGTCGCGCTCAGCCACGCCAGCAACGTCACCGGCGCGCTTCAGCCGGTCGAAAAGATCGCGGCGCTGTGCCGGGAGCGCGGTGTGCTGCTGCTGGCGGACGCGGCACAGTCGGCCGGGCACGTGCCGATCGACATTTCGCGCACGCCGATCGACCTGCTGGCGACGCCGGGGCATAAGGGGCTGCTCGGTCCGCTCGGCACAGGCGTGCTGGTGATTCGCGCCGGCGTCGAGCAGTACATGCAGACTTGGCGCGAGGGCGGAACCGGCTCACAGAGCGAGCAGCCGGTGCAACCGGAGCAGATGCCCGACAAGCTGGAGGCCGGCAGCCACAACGCCGTCGGGATCGCGGGTCTGGTTGCGGCGCTCGAGTGGCTCCTGTCGCGCGGCGTGGCGGCGCTCCGCGAGCACGAGCTGGGACTGATCGAACGCATCACGGCGCGCCTGGAGCAATGCGAGTCGCTGCGCTGGTTCGGCCCGCGCGAGCCGGCAGCGCGCGTCGGGGTGTTCAGCGTCCGCATCGCCGGGCTGGAGCCGGCGGAACTGTCCGCCGTGCTCGAAGAGCAATTCGGCATACTGACGCGCAGCGGGCTGCACTGCGCGCCGTTCGCGCACAAGACGATCGGGACCGACCGCTACGGCGGCACGACGCGGCTGTCGCTCGGGCCGTTTCTCGATGAGGCCGACGTGGACGCGGCGCTCGACGCCGTGGATCAGGTCTCGCGCGACGTGGGGCAGTTCGCGTAGGCGGCGAGACGCCGCGCCGGCGTCACGCGGCCGCCGGCGCGCGGTGGTTGTTCGGAGCCGGTCCGCGAGCGCCGCGGCGTCGGACTCGGCGGTCCGACGCTACGCCGTCTTCGACTGCGGTCCTTCGACTCGAAGAGCTTCACGCGCCGTTGTCCGCACGCAACGGTTGGAGTCCGCATCAGAACCGCGAGCAGAAACGAGCGCGGACCGCTACATACCGATCTGCGCGCTGGTTTGCACGTCCACGGCGCGCGGCGACGAAAAGCGGATGACCGCCGTTCCGCGACCTGATACCAGCCACTGGAAGGTTCGGAAGGACTCACCCGGAATTCCGCGGTCGATCCAGAGCTTCTGGGGTGCGTGCTCGACGAACTCGAACGGCGCGCTGAAGCGGTCCTCCACCGTCCCGCCGGCAACCACCTTCAGTCCGTCGCCGGTCAGTTCGACGAAATCGCGCGGGCCATACCCGCGGTTGGCGCCCTGCTCGGTCGTCGTCGAGATCAGCCGCCGGTTGTGAACGTCCACTCGCACCCGCCACAGACCGCCTTCGGCCGGCTTGACTTCCACGTCGCGCAGCTCCACGAGCGGCATCTGTTCCGCGTGAAAGGCCGTGAACGCGAAGTTGCGGTGGCACAGTTCCTCAAGGTGAAACGAGGGTGGAATGCGTCCGGTCATCTTCACCCAGCCGCCCAGTTCCACCGGGCCGTAGACTGGGTGCGTGAACGGCTTCCACGGCACGCGGTCCTGACCGAACAGCACGTGGTCGGTGAAGCCCATCCGCTGCTTGGGGTTCGGCTCCTCGCTGCCGAGGTATTGCCGCGATGACCAAAGCT
>JABRWC010000027.1:0-11682 GCA_039961675.1 Phycisphaerae bacterium | reverse complement strand
CCCCTCCCCCCGCCCTCCGCTACACTTCCCGCCACGGAGACCCAACCATGACTCGCGTGAAGGGCGTTATTCTCGCCGGCGGACTCGGAACGCGCATGCTTCCTAGCACGCGCGTCACGAACAAACACCTCCTGCCGGTCTACGACCGCCCGATGATCTACTACCCGATCCAGACGCTTGTCGAAGCCGGCATCGATGAAATCCTGCTCGTTACCGGCGGCCACCACGCCGGCGACTTCCTCCAGCTCCTCGGCAACGGCCGCAGCTTGGGCATCCGTGAGCTGCACTACACCTACCAGGAGGGCGAGGCCGGCATTGCCGACGCCCTGCGCCTGGCCGAGGACTTCGCCGACGGCGGCAAGGTGTGCGTCATCCTCGGCGACAACATCCTGGAAAAAGGCATCCGCGCCCCGGCCGAGTCCTTCGCACGCCAAACCGCCGGCGCACGCATTCTGCTCAAGGAAGTCCCCGACGCCCACCGCTTCGGCGTGGTCGAGCTCGACGGCACGCGGATCGTGCGCATCATCGAGAAGCCCAAGCAGCCGCCGACCGACCTGGCCGTCACCGGCGTGTATTTCTATGACGCGCTCGTGTTCGACTTCATTCGTACGCTGAAACCCTCCGGCCGCGGCGAGTTCGAGATCACCGACGTGAACAACGCCTACCTCGCCGCCGGACTCCTGGAATACGACATCCTCGACGGCTGGTGGACCGACGCCGGAACGTTCGAGTCGCTCTACCGCGCGGCAACGCTGGTGCGCGAGAAAGGCCGCTCGCATGGCGCGTAAACGGGTGCGACGAAAGACGCGCGCGGCGGCTTCCAGACGCGCGCGGCCGAACGCCGGCCGCCCGCGCCTGACCGGCCGGCGTACAAGGCCGCCTTCAGGCCGCGCGCAGCCTGCCTCCCGGTGCGGCGCGATGCAACCGGCAACGAGCGCCCCCTCGTCGCGCGACAAACAGCCCCGCGCGGCGAGCAATCCAAGTTCCAAGATCCAAGATCCAAAATCGCGGCGGCACGTCCTCGTCACCGGCGCTGCCGGCTTCATCGGCTCCAATCTCGTCCACTGGCTGCTTCGCCAGCGGGAGAACCTGCGCGTCACCAGCGTCGATGCGCTGTTCTACGCGGGAAATCTCGCCAACCTCGAAGATTTGACCCGCGACGACCGGCACCGCTTCATCCACGGCAACATCTGTGACCGGCAGCTCATCGCCGGCCTGCTCGACGACGGCGTGGACGCGATCATTAACGCCGCCGCCCAGACGCACGTCGACCGCAGCCTGATGGGGGCGGACGAGTTCGTCTCCAGCAACCTCGGCGGCGTCCAGGTGCAGCTCGACCTGCTCAAGCAGCGGCCGCACATTCGCTTCCTTCAGGTCTCGACCGACGAGGTTTACGGGTCCCGGCGACCCGACGATCCCGCTGCCGAAACCGCCGCGCTTTGCCCGCGCAACCCGTACGCCGCCACGAAGGCCGGAGCCGACCTGCTGGCGCTCTCGTACCACCACAGCTTCGGCCTCGACGTGGTCATCACGCGTTGCTGCAATAACTACGGGCCGTACCACTACCCCGAGAAGGTCATCCCGCTGTTCATCACCAACCTGCTGGACGGGCAGAAGGTGCCGCTCTACGGCGACGGCCTCAACTACCGCGAGTGGATCCACGTGGACGACCACTGCGCGGCCATCGCTCGCGTGCTGGCGGCTGGCCGCAGCGGCGAGGTCTACAACATCACGTCGGGCGAGGGCATGCCGAACGTGGAACTCACGCGGCGCATCCTGGCCGCCCTCGACCGCGACGAAAGCTTCATCCGCCACGTGACCGACCGACCCGGCCACGATCGCTGCTACTTGCTCGACGGCTCGAAGATCGAGCGCGAATTGGGCTGGAGCGCCGCCGTGCACTTCGACGAGGGGCTCAAGCAGACCGTGCAGTGGTATCGCGAGAACGAGGCCTGGTGGCGGCCGATCAAGTCGGGCGAGTATCGACGGTATTACGAGCGGCAGTACGGCCAGCGAGGCGCAAAGTGAGCAGTGCCCGCCGAGTGCTCGTCCTCGGCGCCCGCGGCCAGCTCGGCCGGCGCGTCGTCGATGCGCTTCACGCCGCCGGCGGCTGGGAACCGATCGCGACCGACCGCGAGGAATTGGACATCACCGACACCGCGGCCGTCCGCGCCGCTTTCGCGGAGCATTGCCCCGCCTGGGTCGTGAACTGCGCTGGTTTCACGAACGTCGACGCATGCGAGACCGACCGGGGCACTGACGTGTTGAACGCCGACGCCGTCGCGACCGTCGCCGCGGCTGCTGATGCTCACGGCGCTCGGCTGTTGCACATCAGCACGGATTACGTGTTTGACGGCGAGCCGCCGCCTGGCGTCACCACCTGCCGCCCTTATCGGGAGGAAGACCCGACCAATCCGCTCAACGCCTACGGCCGGGCGAAGCTCGCGTCCGAGGGGCATGCCCGGGCGTGCAAGCACTGGCTGATCGTCCGCACCGCCTGGCTCTTCGGCCCGGACGGCCGCCATTTCATCGCCACGATCCTCGCCGCCGCCCGCACCGGCAAACCGCTGCGCGTCGTCCACGACCAGGTCGGCAGCCCCAGCTACGCTCCAGACGTCGCGTCATGCCTGGAACGCCTCATGCGGCTCGACGCTCAAGGCGTGTTTCACGTCGTCAACAGCGGCCAGGCAAGCTGGTACGAAGTGGCCTGCACGGCGCTGCGGTTGGCGGGCATGGGCGGCGTGCCCGTCGCGCCGATCGCATCCAGCGAGTACGCCAGCCCTGCCCGCCGCCCGGCGTACAGCGTGCTCGATGCGGCGAGGTTCATTGCAGCCACCGGCCGCACGCCGCGGGTCTGGACCGAAGCGGCCGCGGCGCACCTTCGTTCCGCATGATGAACAGGACGTGCTTGAATGTCATATTGGGCGGACCGCACGCGCAGCGCGGGGTCGCTTCACAGCGCTGTGCGCGCCGCTTCGGTCCGAGATGCTTCGGCCGACTGTGGCGGCGCTCGGCATGACCGCGGGAGCGCGGCTGAAAGACACGCCGGATGCGAATATGTGTCGGCCGCCCGCATCGAAACTCAGAGCGACGGTCGTGGCACAGTTGTTCGCCCGCGCAGCAATGGTCGGCGCCCGCGAGGGAAGCTCAAGGGCGTCTGGGGAACGGCACCTCAAGGACGTTCGTTCCACTGAGCTTTCCCGTGAAGTTCTCCTGGTCCAGGAGCTTGCGGATGTTGCCGAACAGGTCGATCTGCCCCGCGGCGACCTCCGCCCCGGTTGCGCTCGACGAAGCCGTCAGCGTGAGCGACGCCGGGTTCGCCGCGTCGCCGGAGATTCCCAGCCGGATGACTTCGCCGCATAGCCCGTTCGCAGCCGAGAGCGGCGCCGGTGCGGCGATCGACTGCTGGTCGTTCACGACGACGCCGGGCGTCTGGGAGTTGAGCAGATCGCCCCAGCCCACGCGCACCACCGGGCATTCCGCCAGCGACCCGATGCGCGGGGCGACGCCGCGCAGCTCCCAATGCGTCAGGTAGACGTGCCCGTTGTCGCGCTCCCAAGAGACGGTTCCGTTGGCCTTCGCTCCGGAGACGCCCTGCGGCAGCACGAGCAGCAGCTTCGACGTCGGACCCGGCGCCGTCGGCGAGGTCTCCGGTTTGTCCGAGATTTCCGTCGGAGTGGGAATCGTACTCACCGAGATGCGCAGGGAGCGCGAGGCGGCCGGATCGGTATCGAGGCGAACAACCACGATGGACCCGCAGACGAAGTCCTCGTTCGCCACGAGTTTGCCGCCAGTGTATGACACCTGCGAGCCGGCGATGTTCGTCGCCAGCTCGATCGGCACGACGCCGACAAGCTCGATCTCCAGCACTCCGCACTCCGCGACAAAAGACTCCCAGCAGCCCGGCGCGATGGCGTTGTACCACGACTGCGGCGGCTGGTCGGCGTAATTGAAGGTCACGATGGGCTGCGCCAGCAGCGTGGTGCGGTTCAGGAAGACGACGGCGACGAAGCCGCGCGGCGGGCTGGAATAGTCGGGCGCGTGCACTTCCGTGCCGTGTGCCGTCGCGCTCTTGGCCGGCGCATCGCCGGCGCGCGTCGCGGGCGCCGCCGCCAGCGCGAGGAAGCCGATCGCGAAAGCCAAGCGTCTCACGGCGCCGTTTCTGGGCGCGCGGAGCCGGACCGGACAGTGATGAAACGGACTACGGCTGGGATTCCGGCGTGCCTGCATGTTTAGAAGTTCCTTGCAAGTCGGTCAGACCCGAGTCAGTACATCTTAGGCAGCCGGGCTGCCGGGTCACGCGGTTTTCTGCGCCGACTGCTCGCCGCCGCGCAGTCGCCCCGCGCTGTCGATCCAGTGCCGGCAATCCACCACGCGGTCCGGCGTGAAGATCTCGCGATCGACCGGCTCGACGGTTGAAACCACGGCGTCGGGCAGGATCAGGCAGTGGCGCAGCGAAATCGGTTCCGTCACGCGCGCCCGCGGCCCGATGATGCAGTTGGCAAGCGTGGCCTTGGGGTTCACCTGGGCGTCCGGGGCGACGAGGTTATCGCACCCGAGCCGCCGGAGCGCCGACAAGTTTGCGAGCAGCAGGTCGTACGGGAACGTCAAATTGATGTCCGTCGTAACAATCGGCTGCGCCACGACCTTGTTGCCGTCGTCCATGAATATCTGGATCGCGTCCGTAAGCTCGTATTCGTCGCGCGCCGCACTGCGCGGCGTGCGGCGGATGGCGTCGAAGATTGTTACGTCGAAAACGTAGATGCCGCAGCCTTTCCAGTCCGTGCGCGGGAAGCGCGGCTTCTCGACCACGCGCGTCACGCGGCCGTCCGGATCGAAGTGAACCGCAAAGTTGCGCTGCACGAGCCGCGGGTTCTTCTCACGCAGCACAGCCAGGAACCCGGCCGCGTTCTGCGCCCGCAAGCACTCGATCGGGTTCACCGCGGCGTCCGCTTCGAAGTAGATGTCGCCCAGCAGCAGTACGAACGGATGCTGAATCCGCTGCTCGAGCTGCATCAGGGCGTGCGCCGTGCCTAGCGACGAGTGCTGCTGGACGAATTCGATTTCCACGCCCAAGTCGCCGCCGCGCTGCACGCCCAGCACAATTTCGTGCCCGAGGTGTCCGATGACGATGAAGACTTTGCGCACGCCGATGCTGCGCAAATAGTCGATCTCGTGGAAGATCAGCGGCCGGTTTGCAACCGGAAGCAGAGGTTTGGGGAAGTGCTCCGAGAAGGGCATCATGCGCGTGCCCATGCCGGCCGCGAGGACGACCCCCTCGAATCGTTCGTGGTCGTTGAGCATCCTCGCTCCCGCGGCGCAAGTACGCTTCCGCGCGGCACACAGAATCCGCGCGATGTGAGCTTCAACGTTCTTATCGGCGCACAACCGGCCCACGCCCCAATCGGGGCTGCCGCGCTTGACACCGAATGGAAAACGACCCGCACGGGAGTATATCTTCCGTCGCGCGCGTCCGACAAGTATGGACGAAGCAACGGGTTGCGCTTGACGTCCGCGCGAGGCACAACTACCGTCGCAGCCCGGTTTCGCGGCGTGCGTCTGCCCGTTCTGGTCGTTCGCATCGCAGGTGCTCGGCGTCGGGCGCCCGGCGCGCCGGCATAGCGGGGTGCGGTGTTGCGCCAACTGGACGTTCGAGACGCGTTCGCTGTCTTTTACCGCCGCCGATGGCTCGGGTCGGCGATGGTGCTTGCGACGCTGCTGGGCGTGGCGGCCGGCAACTACCTCACGTATCCGAGCTACGAATCGTCCGTGAGAATCCTGCTCGAAAGCCCGCCCGGGCTGGAAATCCCCTTCACGCGCGAACAAATCGCCTTCAAGAAGGCCGAGATCACGCAAACGCAATGCGAATTGGCACAGAGCAACCCCGTGCTGGAAGAGACCGTCCGGCGACTGTCGCTCGACAAGCGCCCCGCACCGAGCGGCACGCTCCGCGACGCGGTCCACGCCTGGTGGCGCGGGGTGCTCGACTCGATCGATCGCGCCAAGGAAACCGCGAAAGAGTACGTGATCGTCCGGGTGCTCGGCGGAACGTACAGGCCCCCGGCGGAAGCCGACCCGTTCCGCACCGCGGTGGATGAGCTGCGACGCGCACTGACCGCCGAGCCGGTCCCGAACACGGACATCATCGCCATCACCGTGCGCGACCGCGACGCGCAGCTTGCCGCGCAGATCGCCGGAACGATCGGGGACATTTACGTCGTCGCGGAAGTGGACGCGCAGCGCAAGCGCGCCCGGCAAATCTACGAGCTGATCCAGGGGCAGGTCGAGGCGGCCCGGCCGGCGTACGAAGCGGCTCGCCGCGCCGTCGAGGAATTCGAGGACCTGCGTGAGGGACGACTCCTCGCGGACCGCATTCGGTCCAAGGTGCAGGAAGTTTCCGACCTGGAGCTGGCGTACAGCGAGCTGGTCGAATCACGCAAGTCGAAGATCGTCACGCTCCAGATGGAGCTGGCGCGCCTGGAGCAGATCTACGATCCCGATCACCCCAAGGTGCTCGCGGCGCGCTCCGAGCTGGAAGAGGCCCGCCGACACGTCGAGCAAGCCGCGAGCCGGCCGAACGACGAGGCCGGCATGGCCTACGCCGGCACGCTGCTGGCCCGCATCGCCGAGGCCAAGGCGCAGCTCGCGGAGCTGAACCGCCTCGACGGCGAGTACGCCCGGCTGCGGCACGATCTCGAGCAGGAAGAGAAACTCTACTACTCGCTCAAGGAGAAACGCGAGGCGGCGCTGATCGCCGAGGCCACGCGGGCCGCCGGTACGCGCGTCGTGGACCCGGCCGTCGCAGCCGCGAAACCCAGCCGGCCGCGAAAGTGGCTGAATCTGGGACTGGGACTGGCGATCGGGCTGATCGTCGCAGCCGTGTGCTGCGGACTGATCGAGTTCCTAGACCGCTCCGTGCGAACGCCGACGGACGTGGCCGCGGCCGCGGGTGACCTGCACGTGCTGGCCTCGATCCCGCAACGGCGACGCTGGCTGGCGCCGGCGGGCGCGCGGCGCGGCCTGATCGCCGACGTGGCGCGGCAGGATGCTTATACGCGCGGGCACGCCGCCGTCTTCGAGCAGACCGCGCTTCGCACCGACGCTCAGCGCCCTCGGCTCGTGCTGGTCACGAGCGCGGTGCGCGGCGAAGGCCGCACGTGCGTGGCGGCGAACCTGGCCTTGTTCGCGTCGCGGCTGGGCGGCGGGCGGGTGCTGCTCGTCGATGCAGACCTGGAGCGCCCGGCTCTGAGCGCGCTGCACGGCGCCGCGGGTGGGCGCGGCCTGACGGAGAGCCTGCGCGCCGGGGCCGCCTGGGACGAGTTGGCGCGGCCGACCGGAAGTGAGGGCGTCCGCTTGCTGCCAGCGGGATCGGGCGGCGCGCCGGGGCTGATCGCCAGCGCGGGGTCGAAACTCGACGAATTGGTGAACGGCTGGAGGCGTTCGTTCGACTGGGTGATCGTCGACGCGCCGCCGGCGCTGAGCTCCGCGGCCGCTGCGCTGCTGGTGCGATGCGGTCTCGACGCGCTGCTCGTGATCCGCGCCGGCGTAACGCGGGTCGAGGTGGTGCGCGAGGCGGCGTCGCGAATGACCGGCGCCGGAGGGCGGCTTCTCGGCGCAGTCCTGAACCGACGCTCGTTTGTGATCCCGCGTTATGCCTACCGGCGCATTTGAAACACCACCGCCGCCGAGCCGCCGAGCGGCGACGCCGCCCGCCCGCTTCGGGGCGCCCGCATGACGTCGCAGCCGGCCGCCGGCGGCGCTCGGTCCGCGTCGCACACCCTGCTCGTGTTTGGCAGCTCGGTGCTTGGCACGCTGCTCGGCCTGCTGGCCAACGTGCTGGCGATGCGGGCGCTCGGCCCGGCCGGGTTCGGCGTCGTGGCGCTGGCCGCGACCTACCTCACCGTGCTCTGGCAACTCACGGGGCGAGGATTCGACCAGGCCCTCGTACGCCTGCTGGCGGAGCGACCGTCAACGGACCCCGGGCATGCGCCGCACGCGGCTGCGCTGCGACTCAAGCTCGTGCTCGGCGCCGCGCTGGCGGCGCTCGGAGTTCTGCTGGCGGCGCCGCTGGCGGCGTTTTTCGTCGGGCCGGGCGCCAGCGCCTGGCCGTTCGTCGTCGCCTCCATCGGCTCGCTTTTCGCGACAGTCTGGGGCTGCCTCGGCGCGGTGGCCCAGTCGCGTCACGAATTCGGCCGCTTCTGCGCCTTGCAGCTAGGCAGCGCCGCGCTGCGAGCGCTGCTTACGGCGGGACTCGTCCTCGCCGCCATCCTCACCCCGGCGCTGGCGGTGGCGGCGATGGCGGGCAGCTACCTCGGCGCGATGCTGGTCTCGCGCGACGCGCGCTCGGCGTCGTTCTGGACCACGGCCGGCGACGCGGCGCAGCGTTCGACGCTCGTACGCTACGCGCGCTGGCTGGTGATCTCCAGCACGATTCACCTGCTCTACTCGCGCCTGGACCAGCTCATGCTGGCGCGGATGGCCGGCATCGAGGCTGCGGGGACGTACGCGGCGGCGGCGCAGTTCATCCAGATCGTGGACCTGCTCACCGGGGCGCTGCTGACCGTGATGCTCCCGCGAATCTGCGCGGCGCGCGACGCACAAGCCCTGAGCCGCGAGGCGCGCGCCTGTCTGCGCACGTCGCTGCTGCTGATCGTGCCGGCGCTGCCCGCGTTCGTCGTCGCCGGCCCGCTGATCCGCGCGCTGCTTGGACCGGCGTACGCCGCGGCCGTGCCGCTGTTTCTCGTGATCCTGCCTGGGGCGCTGGTGAACGCGGCCACCCACCCGCTTCAGGCGGTGCTGCACAACCGCGGCCGGACGCACTGGATCACCGTGCTGGACGTCCTGACGCTGCTCCTGAGCGCCGCCGCGTTCTACGTGGGAATCGCGTTGTACGGCCTGCCGGGCGCGGGCGCGGCCGCGCTGCTCGTGCGGTTGCTGGTGTCAGCGGCGATCAGTATTCTCGTCCTGATCGAACTGAGGCGGTCGCACGATGTCGCGAAAGGGCTGTGAGCGCATGTCCTCCGAAGAGGCTCGCAGTCCGTTTCCCGGGCGCTCGCCAGAGGCGGACTCCGCCAGCCCGCTTGCCGGACACGACGTCGTGTTTCTGTCCCATCAGCGATGGAACACGCACACGACGCCCGTCCACCATACCGTGTGGCAACTGGTGCGCCACAACCGCGTGCTGTTCATGGAGCCGCCGGACTCGATGGGCTGGCTGCTTCACGAGCCTCCGGCGCGCGAAGCGCTGCTGTGGATCGGCTGGCCGCTCCAGCACCGAGACCGCAACCTGTGGGTGTACCACACGCCGCCGGTGTTTCTCCCCGGCCAGGCGCGGTGGCGCTGGATTCAGCGCAGCATCAGCGCGCTGTACGGCTTCATGGTGCGACGGGCACAGTCGGCTCTTGCGATCCGCAATCCCCTGTACTGGGTGTTCCAGTTCAACACCGTGGACGTGCTCGACTCGCTGCGCGCTCCGTTCGTCGTCTACGAGTGCGCCGAAGATCACGCGGCGTACGAGACGGACCCGGTCCTTCAGAAACACATCGAGGAGATGGACGCGCGCCTCTGCCGCCGCGCCGACGTGGTGATCGTCCCGTCGCAACACATGCTCGAGGCGCGCCGCGCGTACAACCCCCACACCCACCGCGTTCCGTGGGGCGTAGACGTTGCGCACTACCGCCTGGCGGCGGACCCGGAGACGCCGATACCGGCGGACATCGCGGCGCTGCCGCGGCCGGTCATCGGCCTGATCGGCATGCTCGACGGCCGCCGCCTGCACACGGAGCTGCTGCTGCACCTGGCGAGTCGCCATGCGGACTGGCAGATCGTGCTGGTCGGCCGCTGCATGCCGAACCTGGACCAGACGCCGCTGCGCGCCCGGCCGAACGTGCACTTTCTCGGGTTCAAGCCGGTCGAAGTGCTGCCGGCGTACTGCAAGGCGTTCGACGTGTGCATCATTCCGTACATGATCAACGAGTTCACGCGCAGCATCATGCCGCTCAAGCTCATCGAGTACCTCGCGACCGGCCGGCCAGCCGTGGCGACGGCGCTGCCCGCCGCCGACGAGCTGCGCGACGTGATCCGCGTGGCGGAATCGATCGAGGAGTTCGAGCGCATGGTGGTCGACGCGCTGCGTGAGCCCGCCGGCCTGGCCGAGCAGCGCATGCGCCGCGCGGCCGACTATGACTGGCACGTGATCGGCCGCCAGAAACTGGCGCTGGTGGCCGAGCGCATGACGGCCGCCGGTTTCCGCCCGTAGTCCCGCTGACCACGCCGAACGAGGTAGGCGATGCACGATCGCGGCACGGCCCTGACGTTCGATGCGACGCGTTCGCCGGCGACGTGGCCGATCTGGACGGTCGGCGTCGGCGCCGGGGTACTGCTCGGCGTGCTGATCGCGGTCGAACCGCGCTGGACGGTGCTCGCCGCGGCGGGCGGGATCGTCGGCGCGCTGGTTCTGTGGAAGCCGTACCTCGGCTTCCTCCTGGTCGTGGCCTCGATTCCGCTTGATGTGGCCGGCACGATCAGCGTTACGGGGTCGTTTGCCGCGGTCTCGGTCACGAAGGCGATCGCGGCGATCACCGTGCTTTCTGCCGCGCTGCATGCGCTGCTGCGCCGCAACGCGCCGGACGTCTCGCGCTGGGTGCAGCCCCAGACGCTTCTGGCGGCGTTGTTCCTGGCGGCCACGTGCGTGGCGGCGACCGTGCATCCCGGACCCGACAGCGCTGCGGAGATCGGACGGCTCGCGGTCATCGTCGTGTTCATGGTCGTTACGGTGCACTTCGTGGACCGGCCGCGGCGCCTCGTGCACGTCGCGCTGGTGCTGGCGGCGACGGCGACGCTCGTCGCGGCGCACAGCCTGGTGCAGCGCGTGCTCGGCGGCGCGACGTTGTCGGAGGAGTGGGCGGCTCAGGCGGGCGCCGTGCTGGACGTGGGCGAGGAAGCGATCGGGGAGATGCTGCGGACAACCGGGACGTTCTCGCACCCGGCGTGGCTGGGCCTGTTCATCTCGCTGTGCGTGCCGCTCACGCTTTACGCCGCGTGGACCGCGGCGACGCGCCGCGTCTTGCTTCTCGCGCTCGCGGCCCTGCTGATCCAGACTCTCGGCGTCCTGTCCACGTACAGCCGCATGTCGTACCTCGGGACTGCGCTGGCCGTTGCGTTGTTCGCCTGGGGGCGGCGGCTCGGGCCGCTGCTGGTCATGCTCGCGGCGCTGGCGGCGGCCGTCTCGGTACCGGCGCTGCCCGAGGAGCTGCGGGCGCGCGTCGCGTCGATCGCGAAGTACCAGGAGAGCAGCTCGAGCCTGACGCGCATCGGACAGCAGCTCGCCGGATGGAACATGATCCGGGCCAATCCGCTGAGCGGGATCGGGCCGGGAAACTTCGAGCACCAGGCGCTCGAGTATGGCCGGCAGGTGCCCGAAACGTACCGCGTGGAGCCGATCGGCGCGCACAACATGTACATCGAAGTTGCCGCGGAACTCGGCGTCCCGGGGTTGCTGGTCGTGCTGGCGCTCCTGGCGGTCTGCTGGCGCGACGCACGGCGGCTGCGGCGTGAAGCACGCGCGTCGGGCGACGTTCGCGCGGCGCTGCTGTGGGAATGCGTCGGAATCGCGCTGCTGGTCTTCGCGTTCTCGGCGCTCTTCGTGCATGCTCAGTATCGCAAGGAGTGGTGGCTCCTGGC
>JABRWC010000026.1:0-6472 GCA_039961675.1 Phycisphaerae bacterium | reverse complement strand
GGCCAACGATCCCGACCGAGTACGGCGGCGCGGGGCTGGGCTACCTGGCGAACGCGATCATCATGGAGGAAGTCGCCCGGCAGGACGGCGCCGTGGCGCTCTTTCTGGCGGCGCACAACGGGCTTTGCATCGCCCACATGCTCATCGCCCCGGCGACCGACGAGCAGAAGCGCAAGTACTTTCCCAAGCTCACCAGCGGCGAGTACGTCGGGGCTTGGGGGCTGACCGAGCCCGGCTGCGGCTCCGACGCGGCTGCGATGAAGACGCGCGCCGTGCGCGACGGGAAAGGCTGGCGCATCACCGGCGCCAAGCAGTTCATCACCAACGGACTCCGCGCGCACGTCTACGTGATCACCGCGGTGACCGACCCCGCGGCGGGCGCCAAGGGCATCTCGGCGTTCCTGGTGGAGCGCGGCGCGGAGGGCTTCAGCGTCGGCCACAAGGAAGACAAGCTCGGCATGCGCGCCAGCGACACCGTCACGCTGAACCTCGACGGCGTGTACGTCGGCCCCGAAGCGCAGCTCGGAGAGATCGGTCAGGGTTACGTCGACGCCATGAAGGTCCTGGAGCGCGGCCGCGTGGGCATCGGCGCCTTGTCGGTCGGTCTCGCCCGCGGCGCGCTGGAGGAGTCGCTCGCGTACGCCGCGCAGCGGCAGGCGTTCGGCAAGGCGCTCGCCGAGCACCAGGCGATCCAGTTCATGCTGGCGGACATGGCGACGCAGATCGAGGCGGCCCGGCTGCTGATCTACGATTCCGCGATCGCGCTCGATGACGGACACTCCGACCGCCTCAAGTCGTCGGTGGCCAAGCTCTTCGCCAGCGAGATGGCCACACGGGTGTGCCTGGACGCGATTCAGATTCACGGCGGCTACGGCTACACGAAGGAGATTTCAGTCGAGCGCCACATGCGCGACGCGAAGCTGTGCGAGATCGGCGAGGGCAGCAGCCAGATTCAACGTATGATCATTGCGCGAGAGCTGCTGAAAGAGGCTTAGAAGCGTAACGGATCGGGCTGGCTGCGATCAGCTCATCGGTCGGATTCGGACTCATGACCAGCGACAAGTTGAGAGAGGCCGTGCGGGCGCAGCCGTTTCGTCCATTTCGCGTTCACCTCGGAGGAGGACGCGCCCTCGACGTCACGCACCCCGATTTCATGATGATCTCTCCCAGCGGCCGGACAGCCGCTGTGTCTGAGCGAAACGACGAGTTTGAGATCATCGATGTCCTGATGGTTCCATCGATCGAGTTCTGCAACGGCCGAACCGGGCGGCGCCGACGTGCCGCCTAGTCGCCACACTGGGGTGGCTACGTGAACTTCCAACTGACAGACGACCATCGCGAGTTGCTCGCCGCGCTGCGCACGTTCTGCGAAAAGGAAATCGCCCCGCGCGCCGAGCAGCGCGACCAGGCCGGCCGGTTCGAGGACGGACTCATCCCGCAGCTCGCTGAGCTGGGCCTGTTCGGCCTGTACGTCCCCGCCGAACACGGCGGCGCAGGGCTCGACATTCTCTCGTACGTCGCCGCCGTCGAGGAGCTTTCGCGCGCCTGCGCCGCGACCGGCATCCTCGTCTCGGCGCACACGTCGTTGTGCGTCGATCCGATCATGACGTACGGCAACGACGCGCAGCGTGCCAAGTACCTGCCGAAGCTCTCGACCGGCGAGTGGATCGGCGCGTTTTCGATCACCGAACCGGGCAGCGGAAGCGACGCCGGCGCGGCGCGCTGCCGCGCCGAGCTCAAGAGCGACGGCTGGCACGTCACCGGCACCAAGTGCTTCGTCACCAACGCCCGCGAAGCGCACGTCATCATCCTGTTCGCGGTCAGCGACCCGGACGATCGCAAGCACCGCCTGACCGCGTTCATCCTGGAACGCGGCATGCCCGGCTGGCGCGTGGGCAAGATCGAAAAAAAACTCGGCATCCGCGCCAGCAGCACCGGCGAGCTGATCTTCGAGGATTGCGTCATCCCCGTCGCCAACCAGCTCGGCGAGCGCGGCCGCGGCCTGCGCATCGCGCTCTCCACGCTCGACGGCGGGCGCCTCGGCGTCGCGGCCCAGGCCGTGGGGATCGCGCAAGCCGCGCTCGACGCCAGCCTCGGCTACAGCAAGACCCGCCGCCAGTTCAACCGCCCGATCGCCGACTTCCAGGCGATCCAGTGGAAGCTCGCGGACATGGTCACCGGCATCTCGGCCGCGCGTCTGCTCACGCGCTACGGCGCCTGGCTCAAGCAGAACGGCCGGCCGTTCGCGACGATCGCCGGGATGGCCAAGCTCCTGGCCAGCGAGGTCGCCGCGCGCAGCACGTCCGCCGCCGTCCAGACATTCGGCGGGTACGGCTATGTCTGCGACTACCCCGTCGAGCGCTACTTCCGCGACGCGAAGATCACGGAGCTGTACGAGGGGACCAGCGAAATCCAGCGGCTGACCATCGCCCGCGCCCTGGTCGCGGACCCGGACTGGATCAAGAGAGGTTGAATCATGGCGAATCCCACGTCATTCATCGTCGCCGCCCGACGCAGCCCGATCGGCCGGTTTCTGGGCGGGCTGTCACGGCTCAGCGCGGCGCAGATCGGAACGCAGGTCGCCAGGGCGGCGCTCGCGGACACGAAGCTCGACCCCGCCGCAATCGACGAGGTGCAGGTCGGAATGGTGCTCCAGGCCGGCGCCGGGCAGAACCCCGCGCGGCAGATCGCGCTCGGTGCGGGCCTCCCCGACACCATCTCCTGCTGCACCGTAAACAAGGTCTGCGGCAGCGGGCTTCAGGCGGTCATGTACGCCGACCAGATGATCCGCTGCGGCGACGCGCAGGTCGTGCTCGCCGGCGGAATCGAGTCCATGAGCCAGGCCCCGTTCCTGGTGCGCGAAATGCGCGCCGGGCAGAAGTTCGGCAACTGCAAGCTCATCGACAGCCTTGAATACGACGGCCTGATCAACGTCTACGACGACGCCGTCATGGGCGCGATCGGCGAGGAGACCGCCGAGAAGTGCGGCTGCACACGCGCCGCGCAGGACGCGTTCGCCGCCCGCAGCCACCAGCGCGCGGCCCAGGCCGCCGCGAGCGGGTTCTTCAAGCAGGAAATCGTGCCAATCGAAATCCGGCCCGGCAAGGAGCCGATCGCCGCCGACGAGGGCATTCGCCCGGAAACGACCGCTGACTCGCTCGGAATCCTCAAGCCGGTGTTCAAACCCGGCGGGACAATCACCGCCGGCAACTCGTCGCAGCTTTCGGATGGCGCCGCGATGACGTTCGTCGCCAGCGAGGGCGCCGTGAAGAAGCACGGCCTCAGGCCGATCGCGCGCATCGTCGCCCACACCACGACCGGCGCGCCGCCGCACGACGTGTTTCTGACCCCGATCAGCGCCTGTCAGCGCGTGTGCCAGAAGGCCGGCTGGACGCTGGGCAGCGTAGACCTGTGGGACATCAACGAGGCCTTCGCCGCCGAGATGGTCGCCGTCTCGAAGGGACTCGAGCTGGACCCCGAAAAGCTCAATGTCCACGGCGGGGCGATCGCGCTCGGTCATCCGCTGGGGGCCAGCGGCACGCGCGTCCTGGTCTCGCTTCTGCACGCAATGGTGCGGCGGAGCGCGAAGCGCGGCGTCGCGGCCATGTGCCTTGGCGGCGGCAACGCGGTCGCGATGGCCGTCGAGCGCGTCTGAATCGGCCTGCGCCCCGCCAGTGAGGTGAGTTTTGAGCGGTACCCATGAGCGGCGACCAGACCGAACCGGGTCCGAAAGTCGCCTGCGACGCGATGTGCGGCGGGCTGGCGCGCTGGCTGCGCGTGCTCGGCGTTGACGCGTTCTACGAGCCGGCGATCGACGATGCCGAGTTGGTGGCCGTCGGTCTTCGGGAGCGGCGTGTCGTCATCTCCTCGGACCATCGGCTCTTCGAGCGCGGCGTATTCGCTCGCGGCGAACTGCGGGGCCTGCACCTGCCGGTGGGATTGCGACTTGCGCAGCAGGTGCGTTTCGCCACGGCGGCGCTGGGCGTCCGGCCGGGCCAGCCGCGATGCACGCGTTGCAACGGGACGCTGCTCGCCATCCCGCGTGCGGACGTCGGCGACCAGGTGCCGGCCCGCACGCTCATCTGGCGCCGCGAGTTCTTCCGTTGCGGGCAATGCGGACACGTGTTCTGGGAAGGCACGCACTGGCGGCGGATCGGCAAAGTTCGCGAGGCCGCGACAGATGGGACCGCCGCGCAGCAAAATGCCGCCGGGCGACGCCCCGCGTAAGGACGCCCACCCGGCGGCAAGTGCCGGAACAATCAACTCAGCGACGCATCACGCGCCGAAGTTCTCCAGCAGGATCGACAGGTCGGTCAGGTCCACGCAGCCGCTGCCGTCGAGGTCAGCCGCCGCGTTGTAGGCCGGATCGCCCTCGCACAGCCCGTACGAACTGAGCAGGTCGGACAGGTCCGCCAGGTCCACGTCGCCGTCGCCGTCCAGGTCGCCCGGGATCGCGGGCGTGCGGACGATGCCCCACAGCTCGACGTCGTCGATGTTCCAGCCCGGATAGCGGTTGGAATCATCCGTCGGGCCCATGGTCCAGCGCAGGTACAGCGTGGGCTGCTCGGCGGCCAGCGACGTCAGGTCGAACGTCTGCTGGACCCAGGCTGCGTCGGACACCGTGTCGGCGTTCACCCACAGCACGGTCCAGTCCGTCCCGTTGGTCGAGGCCTGCACCGACGCCCAGTCGAACGGCAACGTCTCCACGCCGAGCCAGCGCCAGAAGCGCAGCTCGACCGACAGCATGTTGGTGCAGTCGATCGGCGTGCTGATCAGGTCGTAGCGCGGCATGTTGTTGGTGTAGTCGCCGTTCAGGTTGTAGCCGTACACGTTGCTGCCGGTGTGCCCGCTGGACGGGTCGTGGTTGCGCGAGCCGCCTCCGGTCGGCGTGCCCCACGCCCACTGGCCCTGCGTCGTCCAGCCCGGATCGGTGTCCATGTTGAAGTTGTACGCCTGCTGCGGCGCCGGCGGCGTGATCGTGATCGACACGACCGCGACGTTCGAGTCGCCGCCCTCCGGCGGGGTGCCGCCGTCGTTGGCCTTGAACTGGAAGCTGTCGGGCGTGAAGTTCCAATCCACCGGGTCGTATTCGACCACGCTGCCGTTGCCGGACAGGGTGTACGGCACGGAGCCGATCAGGGCGTTGTTGCCGGCGTCGCGCAGCGAGCCGTGCGCCGGGAGCGACGTGATGATGTAGCTCAGCGCACCAGGCGGCACCGGCAGGCCGTCGTCGACTGCGCTGAGCGAAATCGCCGCCGGCGCGTTGGCCGGGATGGTCTCGCTGCTGCTGTTGGCGGTCGGCGGACGCGGGCCGCAGTTGCCCATGGCCGTCAGGTCGGTCTCGAAGAAATCGGGATCGAGTCCGTTGCCGGCCGACAGGCCGGTGATGCAATCGAGCACGTCGACGGTGGTGTGCGTGATCGTGATGTCGCCGTTGAAGAACAGCTCGATCTGGAACGTGTTCGTGTTGCTGGTGCCGTATTCGGGCACGTTCAGCCAGGTCACGGCGACGCGGTCGGAGAGCTGCTTCCAGCTCACCGTTCCGCCCGTGCTCGGGTTGAGGTCGTCGAACAAGGCCGAAACGCGCGGACGATTGAAGTGGTCGGCCAGCGTCTCGGTATAGTCGGAGTCGCCCGAGTTGAACGTGATGTAGCCGTTGCTGCCGATGTACAACGTGCTGTAAGCCGTGCCGTACAGCAGCACCTGCTGCCCGCCGCCCAGGTTCACCTGCGCAAAGCTGTCATCGGACAGCGAGACCGTCGTGCCGCCCGCGGGATCAGTCGGCAGGTCTTCCGCCTGCTCGATGCAGCCGGCGTAGAAATCGACCGAGCCGTTCGGCGTGAACGTCATCATGTAACCGTTCAGGTCGCGGTCGCCCGTGAACTCCTCGGTGAAGAAGTTCGGGACGTCCGGCGTCGTGAAGCTGTAGCACGATCCGCCGTTGTCGTCATACGCGACGTTTCCGGCGGGGTCGGTGGCCTCGACCGCATAGAAGTACGTGACCTCGTCGGTCAGGCCCGTGAGGGCGATCGAGTGGCTGGTGTTGCTGCCCTGGCCGTCGACGATGTTCGTCAGCGCGCCGCAGCTCGTTCCGTAGTACACGCGGCCCAGCGCCGCCTCGTCCGTGTTGAACGTGATGCGGGCCGAACGCGGCAGGACGTCCACCGCGGCGACGTTCGAGATCACCGGCGCGGTGCAGTCCACGTCCGCCGTGTCGGTCACGGTGACGTTGATGCCGCCCTGGCCGTCGTCGGCGTCGATGTAGGTCGCGGTGATCACGTCGCCCGGGGCGATCAGCAGCACGCCGGGGGCGTCCGTTTCGCTCAGCGCGATGGTGCCGCGCAGCGCGGCGCTCTCGGGCGCTGTCTCGGTCAGCAGTAGCGATTCGCCGGCCGGCTCGGACGTGGAGGCGATGTTGACCAGCACCGTGTCCACGACCTCGTTGCTGGAGTTCAGGCCGCAGTCCACGACC
>JABRWC010000025.1:0-99688 GCA_039961675.1 Phycisphaerae bacterium | reverse complement strand
CTGCGCGCACCATACGCCCAGCGCCATGGTGAAGCTGCTCAGGATCAGCACCACTGTGTTCAGCCCGCCCAGCAGCGGGTTCAGGTACGCGTGTCCGGCGTGGAAGATTTCCGGGTGGTTGCGGCGGTAGATCACGTAGGCGCAGAACAGGCCGCTGAAGAACAGCACCTCGGTGGCCAGGAACAGCCACATGCCGAGCTTGCTGGCGTCGAACTGCTGTGCCGGCGTGTCGAAGTGGTGCGCCAGATTGGGCGAATGCGCGTGCTCCTGCCCGGGCCGTTCGTGCCCGAGTTCCGCGGGCTGCGCTGGGGCGATGTCCGCCATGCCGTTCATCCCTCGTTCAAGACCGCTTCGCTCACCTGATCGCCGCCAGCGGCCGATTCAGACGTTTCATTCAATGCGCCGCGGCGGGCGCGCGCTGTGCGGCCCCGCGGTAGACGTAGCTGTTCGACGCCGGGTCGTACTGCACCAGGCTGAAGTCGTACGGGTCCTCGGCCGGGGGCGACTCGTGGAAATTGAACCACGGCGGCGGCGAGCTGGTGCGCCATTCGAGTGTGGCGGCGCCCCACGGGTTCATCGGGGCCGGCTTGCCGCGCGCCAGCGAGCGGAGCAGGCACAGGATCGACAGTCCGAACCCGATGAGCTGCACGTAGGCGCCGATGGTCGAGGCCACGTGCAGCGGCTGGAAGTCGGGCAGGTAGTTGTAATAGCGCCGCGGCATGCCCTGCACGCCCAGCACGAACTGCACCAGGAACGTGATGTTGAAGCCGATCACGCTCAGCAGCGCGCCCCAAAGCGCCAGGTTCTCCTCGTACATCTTCCCGGTGATCTTCGGCCACCAGTAGAACACCGCGCCGAAGAACACGAAGATCGTCCCGGCCATCACGAAGTGGAAGTGCGCCACGACGAAGTACGTGTCGTGCAGGTGGACATCTGTGGCGAGCGTCCCCAGGAACAGCCCCGTCAGCCCGCCGATGCCGAAAATCCACATGAACGACAGGGCGTACACCATCGGCGTCGCCAGCCAGATCGAGCCGCGGTACAACGTCGCCAGCCAGTTGAACACCTTGATCGCCGACGGGATCGCCACGCTGAACGTCAGCGCACTGAAGATCATGTTCAGCAGGTTGCTTTGCCCGCTGACGAACATGTGGTGGCCCCAGACCAGAAAGCCGAAGATCGCGATCGCCACGCTGCTGTAGGCGATGAAGCGGTAGCCGAAGATGTGCTTGCGGCTGAAGACCGCGATCAGCTCGCTCATCACGCCCATCGCCGGCAGGATCATGATGTACACCGCCGGGTGCGAATAGAACCAGAAGAAGTGCTGGAACAGCACCGGGTCTCCGCCCAGCTCCGGCGCGAAGATCCCCAGCCCCACCAGCCGCTCCACGATCAGCAGCAGCAGCGTGATGCCCAGGACTGGCGTCGCCAGCACCTGGATCAGAGCCGTCGAGTACACCGCCCAGAGCATCAGCGGCATCTTGAACCAGCCCATCTCCGGCGGGCGCAGCTTGTGGATGGTGACAATGAAGTTCAGCCCGGTGAAGATCGAGCTGAAGCCCAGCATGAACGCGCCGAACAGCGCCGGGATCACGCCGGCCATCGCGTGCCCCGTGCTGTACGGCGTGTAGAACGTCCAGCCCGTGTCGACGCCGCCGAGGATCAGCGTCGAGAGCAGCAGCACCACGCCCGTGCACCAGAACCAGAAGCTCGCCAGGTTCAGCCGTGGAAACGCCACGTCCTTGGCGCCGAGCATCAGCGGCAGCACGAAGTTCCCCAGTGCCGCCGGGATGCCGGGGATGATCACGATGAAAACCATGATCGCCCCGTGCACGGTGAACAGCACGTTGTACATGTCGTGCGTGACGAAAGCCTTGGAGACGTCTTTGGCGCCGGGCGTCAGCAGCGTCGTGCGCAGCAGCAGCGCCGAAAGCCCGCCGACGATGAAAAAGGTGATGATGCCCACCAGGTACATCACCCCGATCCGCTTGTGGTCGAGCGTCAGCGCCCAGGACAGAAAACCCCGCCCGTGCGTCAGGTAATTGTCCTCGCCGGGACCGTGCTCGGCGGGCACGGCCGAAATGGCGGCGGTCGGGTTCAGCGTGGACATGCAGCGTCTCCGGTCATGCTTCGCGTCACTTCAGCGTCTTGATGTAGGCGATCAGCGCCTCGATCTCGCGGTCCTTGATCGGCACCTTCGGCATCGCCGCGTCGAACCCCTTCACGATGTGCTTGTTGGGCTCGAGGATCGACTCGCGGATGTAGTTTTCGTCGGCGACGACCGAGCCGCCGTCGCGGAACTCGCGCTGTGAACCGAACAGTCCTTTCCACGTCGGCCCGGTGCTGGCTCCGCCGTCAATGGTGTGGCACTGCGTGCAGGCCTTCTTTTCCCGCAGCTTCTCGCCCAGCTTCTCCGGCGTCTCCAGCTTCGAGGCGATCTTGCCGAACTGGGGGTCGCTGCGGTACTTCTCGATGAACGCCTCCGGCCCCCCAACGTATTCCTGGTACTGCTCCGGCGTCAGCGCCGTCAGCGGATTGGCCGTTTCCAGCCACTTCTCGAACTCCCCGTTCTCGTGCACCACGGCCACCGTGCGCATGTCGGAGTGGCTCTTGCCGCAGTACTCAGCGCAGAACAGCGGGTACGTGCCCGCCTTGTCGGCCTGGAACCAGAGCTTGGCGTAGCGCCCCGGCACCACGTCGCGCTTGATGCGGAACGCCGGGATGTAGCAACTGTGGATCACATCCTGCGACGACATCGTCAGCAGCACCGGCGTGTCGATCGGCACGTGCAGCTCGTCGCTGTCAATGCCGCCGGGATAGAAGAAGGTCCAGCTCCACTTGCGCGCCTCCACCTGAATTTCGTAGGCGTTCTCCGGCGCGGTCCGCATGTCCATGAAGATGCGGAAGCCCCACCAGAACATCACGCACACGATCAGCGTGGGAATCACGCTCCAGAGAATCTCCAGCGGCGTGTTGTGCGTCACCCGGCTGCCCGCCTCCTGCCCAGGGCTGCGCCGCCGGTACAAGATGATGAACGCGAACATCAGGCCCGCGATGAGAACGAAAAAGAACAGCGAGACCCAGAAAATGAACAGGAACGCCGCGTCCACCTGCGGCGCGACCGTCGAGGCCCGCACCGGCATGAACCCGAGCAGTTGCGTTCCCGAAAGCATGGCGTGACTCATTCCCCGCGTCCTATCCGTTCAGCCCGTGGCCTGCGGCGGCAACTCCGCCCCCGCGCCGCGCCGCGCGCGGCGTGCCGCGTCAATCCGCCAGACCGCCACCAGCGTGACCGCCAAGGCCGCCAGCGTCAGCCCCCCGCCGAGCCGCATGAACGCCACGGCGCTGCCGACGTAGCGCCCGGCGTCCGCGTCGTAGTGGTAGCAGGTCAGGAAAATCTGGTCGAAAAACGTGCCGACCTTACCCTCCGACGCCTCCACCAGCGCCAGGCGGATCGTTCGCGGATCGAACGTCACGCCGCCAAGGTACTTCGACACCTTTCCCGTCGGTGTGCAAACGATGAGCGTCGCCGGGTGCATCCACTGCTGCTGGGCTTCGTCCCAGCGGTACGCGAAGCCCACCGCCGCCGTGAGCGCCTTGATCGGCTCGCGCTTGCCGGTCAGGAAGTGCCAGCCGGCGGCGGCGGCGGAGCGCCCGTACTCGTTCACGTAGTTCTGCTTCTTGGCCCGTGCCAGCGACGGCCCTTCCAGCGGGTCGAAGCTGAGCGTCACGAGCTGGTATTCCTGCCCGGGCGTCCAGGTGAGCGGCTTGATGGCCTCCAGCATTCCGTTCAGCAGAAGCCCGCACAGCAGCGGGCAGTTGTAGTAGTTGAGCGTGAGGATCACGGGCCGCCGGCCGTCGAAGTAATCGCCCAGCCGCACCGGCCGGCCGCTCTCGTCGGTGAACTCCAGGTCGAGCGGGAGCTGCGCGCCGAGCTGCTCGGTCACCCCGACGCCTTCCATCTCGCGCGGAACGCCGGTGTTCACCTGGGCCCGCGCGGCGCAGGCCAGCAGCGCACCGGCCAGCGTTACGGCGACGGTTGCGGCTTGTCCTGGGTATCTGCGGCTCGAACGCATGTCGTGCACTACGAGTATATCTCCCCCCGGCGATCCGGCCTGGCGCCCGCATGAGCCGCCGCGTCAATCCACCTGCGGTTGGCCCGCGCTCGCCGTGGCCGGGCGCGAAGCGGGTCCTCTTCCGCCGTTGCGGATCGTAAGCTCGACGGCGCGATCGAGCGGGATGCGGGCCACGCGCTTCTCCTTGTCCACCCAGGTGGGCGGGGCCATCAGGCTTGCCCGCTGCTGTTCGAAGAGCCTCCCCGCCAGCAGCGCCGGCTGCTCGGCGAGCACCTCGCTGGTCACGCGGCTCTCGGTGCCGTAGTACAGCCCGACCAGCAGCACCACCAGCACCAGCACGATCAGCCCGCCGACGATGCCGACCATCGCCACCTGCGACGCCGCGGGGTCGTCGTGCGGGTTCGGGTTCGGATGTTCGTGAGCGCTCAAGCTTCCGCCTCGATCAGATGTTGTGGAACGCGAGCGATTCCGGCAGCCGCGGATCGCGCAGCGGCACCAGCGCCGCGCTCCGCATGCGGTTCAGCACCGCCCAGCCGAACACGCCGCCGATGCCCACCAGCGCCGTCAGGCACTGGAGCACGTCGGTCAGCAGCAGCGGGGCGGCCTGCGCCTCGGTCCCGGCTTCGGCCGGGAGATTGTGCGGCATCACCAGGTAGAACATGTCGATCCAGTGTGCCACCAGCACCCACGCGCACAGCCAGACCAGCGCCCGCGGATGCCGCTTCGGGTAGCGTGAGATCAAGAGCAGGAACGGCACGACGAAGTGTCCGAAGAGCAGCAGGAAGCTCACGACCAGCCACGGTCCGCGCTGCCGCGTCAGGTACCAGCCCGTCTCCTCGGGCAAGTTGCCGTACCACATGAGCATGTACTGCGAGAACGCGATGTACGCCCAGAAGACCACGAACGCGAACACCAGCTTGCCCACGTCGTGGAAGTGCTCCTGCGTGAACGACTCACGCCCGTAGCCCGCCCGCTGAAGTAGGTGCATCGAGCCGGCCAGCAGGGCGAAAAACCCCAGCGCCGAGCCCGAGAAGTAGTACACACCGAAGATTGTGCTGTACCAATGCGCCTCCAGCGACATCAGCAGGTCGAACGAGAAGAAGGTCAGCGACAGCGCGTACAGGATGATCGACGGCGCGCTGCGGGCCTGCATGCGCGTCGTCAGCTCCGCATCGCCGGTGCGGTCCTGCTCGCGCGAGAGCCGCGCGTAGAACCCCGCCAGGGCGATCCACAGCCCGAAGTACAGCAGCATGCGGAGCGCAAAGAACGGCCCGTTCAGGTACGCGGATTTGCCGCGCAGCACGGCGTCGTGCGCCACGTGCTCGGCGTCGGTCCAGTGATACACGTGGTGCAGCGCCGCCGGCGCGCCGAGCAGCACCGCGAGCACAATCGGCAGCGCCAGCACGCCCAAGGCCCCGAACGCCCCGGTCACGTTTTCGGCCATGCGGCGGACCACGACGCTCCAGCCGGCGCGCGTCAGGTGCTGGAGGATCACGAAGAACAGCGCGCCCAGCGCCAGGCTCGAAAAGAACGCCAGGTTCACCAGGTAGCCGCGGAAGAACGACTCCGCCCCCAGCGGCGCCAGCACGGCGCTCGCCGCCAGACCGATCACCCCCAGCACCAGCAGCGCGCGCGACCAGCCCGCCGCGCCCTCGCCCAGCATCACGTTGTCCCGACGAATGTCGCTCGCATCGGCTGTCACGTCGTGTTCACCTGTCCTTGAGCTGCTCGACCAGGTCCGGCGGCAGCGCGTCCGCGTCGGCGTGCCGCGCGTGCTGGAGCGCCCGCACGTAGGCCACGATCGCCCAGCGGTCCTCGGGCTTGATCCGGTCGCCGTACGCGGGCATGGTGCGAATCCCGTTCGTGATCGTGTTGTACAAGTGCCCCGCCGGCCGGCTGCGGCGCTCGTCGTCGGCCAGGTCCGCCGCCGCCACCCAGCTCCCGCCCAGCTCCATCGCCCGCACGTTCACCGGGCCGTTGCCCGAGCCGTCCAGACCGTGGCACGGCGCGCAGTACACGCCGAAGCGCTGCTGCCCGCGGCGGATGAGGCTCTCGTTTACCAAGACCGAGGCCGGAAAATCGTCGGCGAACTGCTCGCCGACGATGCCTCGGTACAGGTGATCGTCGGAGCGCAGGTCGCCGCGCGCCACGGTGCCGGGCAGCGGCTGTCGCGCCGCGCGGCGGTCGGCGAAGAGCGGCATCGACTGCTGGGCCTTGTACTTCTCCTGGTTGTCCATGTCCTGGATGATGTGGACGCGCGGATCGTTCGACTTGCTGGTCCAGGCCTTGGCGATCATCGCCGGCGGGATGAGCAGCACCATGAACGCGATCACCGCGCCGCGCTTGATCCACGCGTTGCGCAGCGGGGCCTCATCGTGGTCCTCGACGCGTTCCACGCCGAGCGCCCCGATGGACTCGAGGAACGTCCGCGCCCGCGCTTCGTTGAATTTCGGATCGGCGGCCTCGATGCAGACGAAGAACCCGTGCGACGTCACGCGCTCCGTGAATGCCCGGCTGCGGAACACCGGCCGCGAGAACAGCGGCAGGTTGTTCATGGCCAGCATGCCGATGAACGCCGCCAGCGCCGAGAACAGGATTGTCAGCTCGAAGATCACCGGGATGTTCGCCGGGAAGCTCCAGAACGGCTTGCCGCTGACGGGGAAGTTGTAGCCTTGCAGGAACGTCGGCACGAAGCCGAACTGCCGCGCGTCGGCGGCGTTGGCCCACCATTGGAGCCCGATGCCGGTCAGGCAGCCCGTCAGCCCCAGCACAAAGACGAGGTACGGCAGGCGCGTCATGCGGATGCCCATCGCCTCGTCGATGCCGTGGATCGGGTAGGGCGAGTGCGCGTCCCAGCGCGAGAATCCCGCGTCGCGGACCCGTTCGCAGGCCGAGATCAGGGTCTGCGGCGAGTCGAACTCCGCCAGCAGCGCGTGCAGCTTCCCGTCGGTGCGCGGCGCCGCGACACCCGGACGCTCGATCGTACTGACGCCTGACGTTTGCACTGCCTCGACTCCGCTCTGGCCCCCGCCGCGCTAGTCCCGCGGCTCGTCCGGGTTGTAGTCGAACCGAATCCGCTGCCGCGTGTGAACTTCGCCCTGCGGCATGACCGTCTTGACCTCCGCCATCGCCACCACCGGCAGGAAGCGGCAGAACAGCAGAAACAACGTCAGGAACAACCCGATGCTGCCGGCGAGCGTCAGATACTCGACCCAGGTGGGCGAGTACGTGTCCCACGCCGAGGGCGTGAAGTCCTGCGCCAGCGAGGTCACGATGATCACGAAACGCTCGAACCACATGCCGACGTTCACGAAGTTGGCCACGATGAACATCATCCACGGCGTGGTGCGGACCTTCCGGAACCAGAAGGCCTGCGGCGCGACCACGTTGCAGAAGATCATCGTCCAGTAGGCCCAGGAGAACGGTCCCTGTGCCCGGGTCATGAACGTGAACGACTCGTAGCGGTTCTGGCCGTACCAGGAGATGAAGAACTCGGTCATGTACGCGTAGCCGACGATGCAGCCCGTCGCCAGCAGAACCTTGTTCATGTTCTCCAGGTGCCGCAGCGTGATGATGTCCTTCAGCCCGAACCACGCCCGCGCCGGGATCGCCAGCGTCAGCACCATCGCGAAGCCGCCGAAGATCGCGCCGGCGACGAAGTACGGCGGGAAAATCGTCGTGTGCCACCCGGGCAGCACAGAAGTGGCGAAATCGAAGCTCACGACCGAGTGCACGCTGAGCACCAGTGGCGTAGCGAGCGCCGCCAGCAGCAGGTAGGCGCGCTCGAAGCGGTGCCAGTGGCGGGCCGAGCCGTTCCAGCCCATCGCCAAGAGCCCGTACACAATCTTGCGGATTCGCGTCCGCGCCCGGTCGCGCAGCGTGGCCAGGTCGGGGATCATCCCCATGTACCAAAACAGCAGCGAAACCGTGAAGTACGTGCCGACCGCGAATACGTCCCACAGCAGCGGGCTGCGGAACTGCGGCCACATCGCCATCTGGTTGGGGATCGGCCCCATCCAGTACGCCACCCACACCCGCCCGACGTGAATGCCGGGAAACAGCAGCGCGCAAATGACGGCGAAAATCGTCATCGCCTCGGCGAAGCGGTTGATGCCCGTGCGCCACTTCTGGCGGAACAGGAACAGGATCGCCGAGATCAGCGTGCCGGCGTGGCCGATACCGACCCAGAACACGAAGTTCGTGATGTCGAAGCCCCAGCCGACCGGGTTGTTCAGCCCCCACACGCCGACGCCGGTGCAGAACAGGTACAGGATCATTGCCCCCAGCACGAGCGTCAGCGAGGAGGAGATCGCGAACGCGATGTACCAGCCGATCGGCACCTGCCGGAACGGACGCTCGGTCACGTTGCAGACCGTGTCGGTCAGCGACCGGAAATCGTGGTCGCGGCCGACCAGCGGCGCCCGCTCCCGCGGATCGTCCCATGTGTTGTTGAACTCGCCGACAATCGCCGCCATCGCTTACCCCGCGTGTCCTTCGGCCGCGCCGTGTCCGCTCCCGTGCGGCTGAGCATGCTCCGCCGGGTGCTCGGGCTCGCGCACCGGGTTCTTCAGGTTCGCCAGGTACCGGTTCCGCGTCCGCACGTTCAGGTGCTGGAGCAGCTCGTAGGCGCGGTCGTTGCCGAACAGCTTGCTCACTGCGCTGCTCGGATCGTTCAGGTCCCCGAAGACGATCGCATCCGCCGGGCACGTCTGTTGGCAGGCCGTGAGTATCTCGCCGTCGCGGATCTCGCGCTGGTTGTTCTTGGCGTCGATCTTGACGGCGTTGATGCGCTGCACGCAGAACGTGCACTTTTCCATCACGCCGCGGCTGCGCACGGTGACGTCCGGATTGTTGCCGAGCTTCTCGATGTCCGTGAGCTTGGTCTGCAACCAGCGCCCGCCGCTGCGCGGGTGCTTGGGCCCGTGGTGGTTGTAGAACCAGTTGAAACGACGGACCTTGTACGGGCAGTTGTTGGAGCAGTACCGCGTACCGATGCAGCGGTTGTAGACCATCACGTTCAGGCCGTCGGAATCGTGCACGGTCGCCGCGACCGGACACACCTGCTCGCACGGCGCGTTCTCGCAGTGCTGACAGGCCAGCGGCTGGTGAATGACGCCGACCTCGTCGCTCTCCGGGTCGCCGGTGAAGTAGCGGTCGATCCGAATCCAGCTCATCTCGCGGCCGCGCAGGACTTCCTCCCGCCCCACGACCGGCACATTGTTCTCCGCCTGACACGCGACGACGCAGGCCGAGCAGCCGGTGCAGCGCGCCAGGTCGATCGCCATCGCCCAGCGCGGCCCCTGGCTGTAGTCCGCGCCCGCGAAGAGCTGGTGCAGCGGGAAGATGTGCGCCCGCGTCTCCACGAACTTCGGGTTGCGCTTGTACTCGCCCAGCGTGCCTTCGCGCGCCAGCTCCGGCACGCGGCCGCGCATCTCCTTGCGCCCCAGCGCCGAATCGATCGCGTGGTGATCCTGCGTCGTCGCCAGCTCGCGTGACCCGCGGCCGCGCTTCACGCTCGCCTTGCGCACGACGGCCGGGCCGCTCGCCGTCCGCAGCGAATACGTGTCGAACCCGACGCGCTTCGCCACCACGCCCGCCGAACGCCGCCCGTATCCCAGCGGCAGCGTCACCGAGCCGCGCGCGTGCCCCGGCAACACGTACGCCGGAATCCGCAGCGTGCGCCCCTCGGCGGCGACCTCCAGAAAGTCCCCGCTTCGCACGTTCAGCCGCCGGGCGTCCGCCGGCGAGATGTACGCCGCGTTGTCCCAGGTGAGCTTCGTGATCGGGTCGGGCAGCTCCTGGAGCCAGCCGTTGTTCGCGAAGCGCCCGTCGTACACCTTGTAGTCGGGCGCGAAGACCAGCTCGAACTCCCCCTCCGCCGGCGGCGCGTACGCACTGCGGATCGAATCCAGCACGGCGGCCCAGTTCGCCTCCGCCACGCCCGGCGCCTTCAGCCGCGCCGCGCTCCCCTCGACGAAGCCGTCGTGCAGCGCCTTTTGCCACCAGGTCTCGAATGTGCCCGCAGGCGCCGCCGCAGAATGCGTGCCCCGCACCAGCTCGTACGCGGTGGATTTCTCATCACCGAGCACGTGCGCCAGCATCTCGACCGCCGTCTTGCCGTCGTACAACGGCGCGATCAGCGGCTGCACGATGCTCAGCGTGCCGTCCCACGCCCGCGCATCCCCCCAAGATTCCAGGAAATGCGCCGCGTTCACGTGCCAGCCGCTCACGGCCGCCGTTTCGTCGGCGTACAGGCCGAGGTGAATCGCGTCGTGCCGGGAAAGGAGCTCGGCGAAATTCAGTTCGGCCGGCGCGTCGAACACCGGGTTTGCGTTCAGGACCAGCACCATCTTGCGGCCGTCTCCGCCCAGTGCCTGCGCCAGCGCCGCAATCGCCGCCGCATGCGTCGGCCGGGCCGCGTCCGCCGCCTCGATGTACGCAACGGTCTTTCCCGTCGCGCCCAATGCGCCGTTGAGCAGCGCGGCCACGGCGTGGGCCTCGGCCGGCTGGCGCGGACCCACGCTGATAAGCACGCGGCCGGCATGCGCCAACAGGTCGTCGGCCAACTCGGGCAGGTACCTGGCCTGGAGCGCGCCGGCGTCGAAGCCCTTGAGCGCCTCGGCGATCGTCGCCGCGGCCGGTGGCAGCTTCAGCCCCTTCTTGAGCAGTTCCGCCGCGAGCTGGCACAGGCGAACGGGAACGTCCGAAGCACGCTCGGCAAAACGGTGGTCGGCCTTGCTGCCGGTGACCGAATAGTTACTCTCGATCACGACCAGGCGGTTCATGGTCCGATCGGTGTCGGCACGCGCTCGCGCGGCCGCGAAATCGCCCGTGTAGCGCACCGCCGCCGGATGGCTCATCAGGAAGTCGTCGTCGAACGAGACGACCAGGTCGGCGGCGTCGAGCTTGAGCCAGGTGCGGTGCGGTGCGCCCAGCGCGATCCGCGTGCCTTCGCGCTCGTTGTCGAACGAGACCGGCTCGTACTCGAACCAGCGCGCCTTGGGGCACTCGCTGTGCAGCCGCTCACGCAGCGCCGCAAGCGTGGGCGAGCTGGACGCCTGCGAGACGATCAGCAGTCCGTCGCCGCCGGCGGCGCGGAGCTTCGCCAGCGGCTCGCGCGTTTCGGCCAGGAACTCTCCCCAGGTTCGCGGGACCGCCCGCCCGTCCTGCCGCTTCAGCGGATTTACGCTGCGGTCCGGGTCGTACATGTCGAGGATCGCCGCCTGCGCCAGGGCGTCGGCGCGCCCGCGCTGCGCCAGGAACGGGTGCAGGTTGTTGCCCTCGATCTTGATTGGCCGGCCGTCGTAGCTGCGCACCAGAAGCGGCCGCGCGTAGCCCCCCAGCTCCATCGCCGTCGCGTACTGGACGGGCACGCCGGGAATGCGGTTCTCCGGCCGGCTGGCGAACGGGACGATGGTCTCCTTCGGCCAACGGCAGCCCGTGAGGCCGGCGAGGCCGAGCGAGGCGCCCATGACCTTGAGGAACTGGCGGCGCGAGGATGCGCTCCATGCTTCCGGGAGCGGCGGAAACTCGCTCTCCAGGAACGCGCGAAAGCGCGGCGAGTCGGACAGCTCACCGAGACTGCGCCAGTGCTGTTTGCCCGTCATCCCTTCGCTCAAGCTCAGATCCTCAATGCCGGGATCGGCCCGCCCGCCTTAACGCCCATGAACCACCGACTCAGCGATGACATGCGGAGCAGTCTTGCGGGGGATCGATCTTGTATTCCGCGCGCAGCCGCGCGCCGAGCGTTTCCTGCGGCTCAGTCGGCTGCCAGCTCATGTTCGTGATCTGGTCCAGAGGCCGCAGGTGCTTCTCCGGCTCACGGTGACAATCGAGGCACCAGCTCATGCTCAGCGGTTGGTCCTGGTACACGACTTCCATCGTGTCGATCCGGCCGTGGCAGGACACGCAGCCGATGCCCCGGCGCACATGCGCGCTGTGATTGAAATACGCGTAGTCGGGAAGGTCGTGGATTCGAATCCACTCGATCGGCATCCCAGTCTTGTAGCTCTCCAGGATCGGCTCCACGAGCGCCTTACGCGCATCGTCCAGCGTCACGTTCGCGTGGCAGCCCATGCACGTCTGCGTCGGCGGAATCGTGGCGTTGGCGGCCTCTTCCACCGCTACGTGGCAATAGCGGCAGTCGAGGCCCAGCTTGCCCGCATGCCGCGCGTGGCTGTACTGCACCGGCTGCACCGGCATGTAGCCCACGTCCGTGGCGTACGGCGTGAATCCGAACGTCACGATGCCCGCGACGTAGATCGCGACGAAGCCGAGGGCGCCGGCAAACAACACCCGCAGGCCGTTTGTCCATTTTGGAAACACGAACGGGTCGATGGATCGACTTCCTTGAGCGTCGGCCCCCTGAAGCAATTCGGATGCTGTCGGCCCGCCGATGAACCGTAACGGAACCGCGCCGCAGCGGCAATCCCGCCGCCAGCCACCGCGGACTCCCCCGTCCGCGAGCGCAACACCCCAACCGGCCGCCAGGGTCGAGGCCAAGCCGGCCGAAAGCCGTCAACCCACCCCGAAAGTCTGCGACCCAGCGTGCGCGGCACGACAGGCAGCGCCCTCGACCACGCTCCGCTTTCGGCGTACAGACCGCTCGGCGTTCCGGATTCGAAGGCGGACATGATAGCAACCCGCGGTTGATTTTCCAGCGCCCCAGGCGCGTGATTTGCTCACGGCGCCGGTCGGCCGGATCGCGGGCCGTTCCGGGGGCTACCGCGGGTGCGACGTCTTCGGCCCCAGCGTGTCGCCGGTCGGCGTGCGGCGGCCCTCCGCCGTAGGCAGCAGAATCTGGAACTCGGCCCCGCCCCCCTCCGGGCAATGCAACCGCAGCACGCCGCCAAGCTCGGTGACGACCTTCCGCGCCACCGCCAGGCCCAGCCCGGTCCCGGAGTGGCCCTTCGTTGAATAGAACGGCTCGAACACCTTTTCACGCTGGTCCGGCGGGATGCCCGGGCCGTTGTCCGCGACGCGGATCGTTACGCGGCGCTCGTCGCTGTCCAGCGAGGTCGTGACGCGGATCAGCCCCTCGCCGCGGGGCACGGCGTCCAGGGCGTTGCTGACCAGGTTGAGGATGACCTGGTGGAAGCCCTCGCGGTCGATCGGGATCGGCGGGATGGCCTGGTCCAGCTCGGTCTCGAGCCGCACCTGGGCCTCGGCGGCCTGGCCGCGGACGAGGTCCAGCACCTCCTCGATGATCTGGTTGATCATGAACGGTTCCAGGTTCGGCTCACGCGGCTTGCTGAACGCGAGCATGTTGAGCATGAGCTCGTAGCAGCGGTCCAGGTTGCGGTCCAAAATCCGCCAACCCTGGCTGGTCTGGTTCATGTCGGCGTTCTTCAACCCGCGCTGCACGAGGTCGGCGCCGCTGCGCATGCCCTGGAGGATGTTCTTGATCGAGTGCGACAGATAGGCCACGGTCTGGCCGGTTGCGGCCAGACGTTCGCGCTCGACCAATGACTGCACCAGGCGCGCGTTCTCGATCGCCAGGCCGGTCTGGTAGCCCAGCGCCGTGACCAGCCGCAGCTCGTGCTCGTTGTAGGTGTGCCGGGCGACCGGGACGTCCAGGTGAATCACGCCCAGAATCTGGTCGCGCGAGACGATCGGGGCGCAGATCACCGAGCGCATGCCCAGGTCGGCGATGCTCTTGCCGCTCAGAAAGCGCTCGTCGCTGATCGCGTTGGTGCTGAGCACGCCCTCGTGCGTCTTGACCACGTGGTCGATGATCGTGCGCGAGGTGACGATCGAGTTTCGGGCCGCCTCTGCCCGCGTCTTGCGCGAGTGGAAGCGCACCACTTCGGGCAGCAGCTCGCCGGTCTCCTCATCGCGCACGAAGATCACGCCGCGGTCCACCGGAACCTGCTCGAAAACGATGTCCAGCACGCGCGGCAGAAGCTGCTCGGTCGAGACCGGGCTGCCGATGATCGCCGTCAGCTCGCGCATCGCCTTCCAGCTCTTGACCGCGTAGAGCGTGTCGGTCGTGCCGAGGACGATGCTGTCCTCGCTGGTGCCGATGCCGGCGACGGACTGCTCGACCTGCGCGGCCCCGGACTCCAGCGCCACCAGGTCGCGCGGGATGCTCTTGCCGCTGATCTCCTCGACCGTCTCGTCGCGCTCGTAGAGCAGAAGCGTGCTGCCCACCCGAATCTGGTCGCCGTGCTTGAGCCGCACGGGCTGCCGCACGCGCACGCCGTTGACGTAGGTCCCGTTGGCGCTCGACAGGTCCTCGAGCAGCCAGCCGCGCTCGTCGCTGCGCAGCTCGGCGTGCTTGCGGCTGATCGTCTGGTCGGTGAGCGGGACCTGCTGGCTGCCGCGGCCGAGCAGCACCACCTTGTCGTCGGTCTTGAAGCTACGGCCCTTGTCGGGGCCCTGGACTACGTGCAGCGTGGGCACAACAGGCTCCGCGGACGAGATCCGCAATGCGGAGAATCGCAGGCGGCGCCGCCCGGCGACGGGCGGGCGGCGCTGCCCCGGCATTCGATTGTACAAGGCACGCCCGGCTCGAATCGCACCGGCCGGTGCACGGACCCGCCGCGCGTGGCCGACCACCACAGAGCCGCGGATTCTAGCGGATCGTGGGGCGGCGCGCGGCTATGGCGCCGGCTGGTAGACCACCACGCCCAGCGGCGGCAGCGCCAGGTTCAGCGAGTGCGGCTGGTTGTGCCAGGGCGTCGGCTCGGCGTGCGGCTCGACGCGCAGCGGATAGCTGCTGCCGCCGTAGCGCAGGTCGTCCGAGTTCAGCCTCAGCACGTAGCGGCCCTCCACGGGCACGCCGATGCGGTAGCTCTCGCGCGGCACCGGCGTCATGTTCATGGCCACAATAAGGTACTGGTCGCCGTCTCGGCGGAAGAAGGAGTAGACCGAGTTGTCGCAGTCGTGGCAGTCGATCCAGCAGTAGCCGTGCGGGTCGGGGTCGTTTCGCCACAGCGCCGGCGTGTCCAGGTACAGCCGCCCGAGGTCCTCCAGGAAGCGCTGGAGCGCGGCGCGCTCCGGGTGCTGGCTCAGGCTCCAGTCCAGCCCCGCCTCGCACCACCACTCGTACCAGGGCGCGAGCTCGGTGCCCATGAACAGCAGTTTCTTGCCGGGGCGCGTGTACTGGTAGGCCAGCAGCGCGCGGAGGTTGGCGAACTTCTGCCACAGGTCGCCGGGCATCTTCTCCAGCAGCGGCCGCTTGCCGTGCACCACTTCGTCGTGGCTGAGCGGCATGATGAACCGCTCGCTGTACTCGTAGATCATCGCAAACGTCAGGTCGTGATGGTGATACTTGCGGTGGACCGGCTCCTTCGAAAAGTACAGCAGCGTGTCGTGCATCCAGCCCATGTTCCACTTGAACGCGAAGCCCAGCCCGCCCTCCGGCGCCGGCCGCGTCACGCCGCCCCACGCCGTCGATTCCTCGGCCACCATCAGCGCGCCGGGAACCTCCTGCCGCACCGTCTCGTTGAGCTGCTGGAGGAACGAAATCCCCTCCAGATTCTCGCGCCCGCCGTACTTGTTCGGCACCCACTCGCCGGGTTTGCGGCTGTAGTCGAGATAGAGAATGCTCGCGACCGCGTCGACGCGCAGGCCGTCGATGTGGAACTCCTGGAGCCAGTAGAGCGCGTTGGCGATCAGGAAGTTCCGCACCTCGTTGCGGTCGTAGTTGAAGATCAGCGTGCCCCAGTCCGGGTGCTCTCCGCGGCGCGGGTCGTCGTGTTCATACAGCGCGGTCCCGTCGAAACGCCGCAGCGCGAAGTCGTCCTTGGGGAAATGCGCCGGAACCCAGTCCACGATCACGCCGACCCCGTGGCGGTGGCAGTAGTCGACGAAATAGCGGAAGTCGTCCGGCTCGCCGAAGCGCGCGGTGGGCGCGTAGTACCCGCTGACCTGGTAGCCCCAGGACTGGCCGAACGGATGCTCCATCACCGGCAGCGGCTCGATGTGCGTGAAGCCGAAGCGCTTCACGTGCTCGACCAGCGGCGCCGCCAGCTCACGGTAGCTCAGCGGCCGGCTGCCGTCCTCGGTCCAGCGCCACGACCCCAGATGCACCTCGTAGATCGCCATCGGCGAGCGCTGCCAGTCGCGCGTGGCGCGCTGCTCCATCCACTCCGCATCTCCCCAGGTGTAGCGCGAGGCGTAGACGCGCGAGGCCGTTCCCGGCGGATGCTCCATGTACGTGCCGAGGGGGTCGGCCTTGAGCCGGATTTCGCCGCCGGGCGTCTTGATTTCGTACTTGTACAGCGCCCCAGCGGGGAACCCCGGAACGAAGATCTCGAACACGCCCGAGCTGCCCATCTGCCGCATCGGGTAAATGCGCCCGTCCCAGTTGCACGGGTCGCCGACCACGCTGACGCGCGCCGCGTTCGGTGCCCAGACCGCGAAGCTCACTCCTTCCACGCCGTCCACTGTCCGCGGATGCGCCCCGAGATGCCGCCAGAGCTGTCGGTGCGTGCCCTCGTTGAACAAGTGCAGGTCCCAGTCACCCAGCGTCGGCAGGAAACGGTACGGATCGTCGCGGACCCAGTCGGCGCCGCTGGGAAAGTGGAACCGCACGCGGTACGGCGCCGGAACCTCCATCCCCGCAACGAACCCGGCGAACGCACCGTGCCCCACGGACTTGAGCGGATGCGCCGCACCGCCCGGCAGGATGCACTCGGCGGACACCGCGTCCGGATGAAACGCGCGGATGACGGCGCCCGCCACACCGTCCAGCGTCAGCGGATGCGCGCCCAGGTAACGATGCGGCTCGCTGTGCTCGCCCGCAGCGAGTCGCCGGCGATCCTGAGGCTCCCCCGCGATCGGGTCGTGGGCCTCCCGTTTGGAGCGCGTGTTGACCTTGGAGTCCATTACGCCTCTTCGTAGTCAAGCAGAACCAGCGCGTGCTCGGGCACGTTGAGCGCGCCGGGCTCGACGAACCGCTGCCCAGGTCGGGCGGTGTTCACCACCATGCGCCACAGGCCCGGGTCGTCCAGTTCGGGCAGGCGAAAGTCCACCGGCCGCGGGCCGCCGTTCACCACCAGCAGCAGCGTGTTGCCCGTAATCAGCCGGCCGCGCTCGTCTACCTCATCGGTCGCCTTGCCGTGCACGAGCATGCCGAGCGCGTGGCGCTCGCGGTCTTGCCAGTCCGAGACCTGCATCTCCTGACCGTCCTCACGAATCCAGGTCACGTCCTTGACGCGCGAATTGCTCACCGCGGCGCCGCGGAAGAAACGTCGCCGCCGCATCACCGCGTTCTGCCGCCGGACACGGAAGACCTGCACCGTGAACTCCAGCAGCGCTTTGCGCCGCTCGTCCAGGTTCCAGTCGATCCAACTGATCGGGTTGTCCTGGCAGTAGGCGTTGTTGTTGCCGCGCTGCGTCCGGCCCAGCTCGTCGCCGTGGCTGATCATCGGCACGCCCTGGCTGAACGCCAGCATCGCCATGAAGTTGCGCTTGACGCGCTCGCGCAGCTCGTTGATCTCCAGCGAGTCGGTCGGCCCCTCCACGCCCCAGTTGCGCGAGAGGTTCTCGTTGTGTCCGTCGCGGTTGCCCTCGCCGTTGGCCTCGTTGTACTTGCGCTCGTACGTGACCAGGTCGTGCAGCGTGAACCCGTCGTGACAGGTGACGAAGTTGATGCTGCCGGAGGTGTGCCGCCGGTGCGGCTCGTACACGTCGCTGCTGCCGGCGATGCGCGAGGCGAGCTCGGCCACCTGTCCCTTGTCCGCACGCCAGAAGCGGCGGATCGCGTCGCGATACAGCCCGTTCCACTCCGCCCAGCCCTGCGGGAACTGCCCCACCTGGTAGCCGCCCTGCCCCAGGTCCCACGGCTCGGCGATCAGCTTCACCCGCTGCATCGCCGGGTCCTGCTGGATCGTGGCGAAGAACCGCCCCAGCCGGTTCACCTCGTACAGCTCGCGCGCCAGCACCGGCGCCAGGTCGAACCGGAACCCGTCCACGTGCATCTCCTGCACCCAGTAGCGCAGGCTGTCCATGATGAGCTGAATCGTGCGCGCGTTCAGCATGTTCAGCGAGTTGCCGCAGCCGGTGAAATCCATGTAATAGCGCGGCTTGGTCGGCTCGAGGCGGTAGTACGAGGCGTTGTCGATGCCGCGCAGGCAGATCGTCGGGCCGAGGTGGTTCCCCTCGCCGGTGTGGTTGTACACCACGTCCAGGATCACCTCGATCCCGGCGCGGTGAAAGCGCTTGATCATCGTCTTGAACTCGGAAACCTGCTCCCCGAGGAACCCGGTCGCGTAGCGCACCTCCGGCGCGAAGAAGCCGATCGAGTGGTACCCCCAGTAGTTCGTCAGCCCCAGCTCCGCCAGTTTCCGGTCCGTCATGAACTGGTGCACCGGCATCAGCTCGATCGCCGTCACCCCCAACCGCTTCAGGTGGTCGATGATCGCGTCCGACGCCAGCCCCAGGTACGTGCCGCGCAACCGCTCCGGTACCTCGGGGTGCTGCGCCGTCATGCCCTTCACGTGACATTCGTACAACACCGTCCGCGACCAGGGCGTCTGCGGCGGGCGGTCGTCGCCCCAGACGAACGACGAATCCACGACCACCGATTTCGGCACGTACGGCGCGCTGTCGCGCTCGTCCTTGCTCAAGTCCTGCTGCGGGCTGCCCACCGTTATCCGAACAGCGCGTCGTTCCATTCCACCGGCGACGAGACCGCCTTGGCGTACGGGTCGAGCAGGACCTTGGCCGGGTTGAAGCGCTGCCCCTGTTCCGGGTTGTACGGACCGTAGACGCGATAACCGTAGAGCTGACCGGGACGTACGTCGGGAAGATAGGCGTGCCAGATGCCGTGCGTGCGCTCGCGGAGCGGGATCCGATCGGTCTCGGCGGCCCCGAGCCGCTGGGAGAACAGGCACAGATCGGCGCCGGTGGCGTTTTCGGAGAGCAGCGCAAAGTTCACGCCCTCTCCGTCCCAGGTCGCCCCGAGCGGGTAGGGCTGGCCCGGCCAAACTCGCATTCCGTCACCCTTCTCCGCCGGTCGCGCGGGCGCGCATCGCCTCGTACCGCCGACGATACGCCGCGCCGCGTTCCGAGTGGAGTATCGGTAATCGATCGGCCGCGTTTGGGCAACCGGGGCGAGGGCCGCCGAAAAGCGCCGCTCCGCTCAATCAAAAAGGCCACGGCCCCAGGAACTTCGCGGCGCCTCGATCCGCGGTCGCCCGCACTCCGGGCAAACCTGCTGATCGGCCAGCAAACCGTACCCGCAATACACGCATGCAGAGCGGGCTCGCGGATCTTCCGCGTGCGCGGCCTGCGCCCGTTGCATCGCCCGGAAGCGCATCCACTGGGGACTCCGCCATACCCATACGACCATTCCGATCATCCAGCAGGCGGCGAACCCCAACGCGAGCTTGAGGTACGGTGCAGGGATTCCAGGCGTCTGGGCGACGAGTTCCAAGACTACCAGAAGTGCGAAATTCAACGCGATCAGTTGCGCCAGCCGGTAACGGACAACGTACAGGCTCGCACGCACCTGCCACATCCTCCGAAAGCTAGGGAAGAGCACGAGGAGCAGCAGGGCGAATCCGATGCCCTTGATGGCCAGCGCGGTTCCCAGCGCGCTGCTCCCGACCGCGCTATCTCGTGATGCGCACAGCCCATAGATTCCCAGGGACAGGCATGCCGTCAGGCATGAGAGGTACGCAAACACAGGCTAGCCCGAGCAGTACATGGCGTAACAGAGATCTCTGTGCAGTCTGTACACACGGTAGGCCATCCTGACGGCGGCGCGGCAGCTCGCCCAGCATGCATCAACGGCCCTGACGAAACCCGCAAGAACTACGTTAATGCACCAGACGCCCGTAGCGAAGTTGAAGATCATCGTCACTGCGCACGCAGTCAGCCCAAGCAACAGAAGCGCGTAGCTCGAACCGATACCGTCGTCCAGCGCCGCCTTCGCCGCCGCGAGATCGTGACCCAGCTCCTCCCCGCACGCCATCACGCAGTTCTGATGCTCTTCGGTCGCGCACCCCGGGTCTTCGAACGTCCGCAGCCAATCCTCCTGAATCTCGCGCCGTTCCTCCACCGCCGCCACTTCGTTTGGGTCAGTGACGACCACGCCGTCAGCCACGAGGATGCCGACTCTGCTCGGCGGATCCGTCGGTAAGCCGAAGCTGCAATAGAGCCATTGGGCGTAGCGCTCCCCTGAGGGCCCCGAGAGTTTCGCCCATAGAAGTCCCCCCGCTGCGCCGGCATCCAAGAGCGCGGAACGCTCTTCTGCTGAAAGCCACGGTGTTTCACTCGGATCACTGAAATCCGATTCTCAATAACCCAGCACATCACAAGAAAAGTTCGCAGAGCCGGCGCCGTGCCAGCAACTCCCCGGTATTGACTCGATCCGCGCGACCGACACCGGGTCGCCCGACGGTGTATACGTCTCCACAGTCGACGGATCATACGCGAGCGTGAAGAGGCTGCTGCACGGCGCAGCGATGCCGAATAGCGCCTCTACGATCGGCGCGTTCAATTCCGTCAGCGCCGAGACTGCCAGATACTCCTCCTCGCTCACCACTTCGCCGTGACATCGGTACGCCGGGCAAGAGGGCAGGGGATTCTGCGCTGAGGCAGGGCCGCAAACGGCGGGACAGGCCGAAAAGAGCAGCATCCACCCCCGAAATTGAACGATTCCGAGCGACAGCGACCTGCCTCCGCTCTGGACGATTCGTCACCGAATCAATACGTCAAATGGATTCTTCAACTTATTATAACATCAATCAACAAATGAGCCAATCCGTTTCCACTTCGTTGGCGCATCGGCAAGAACGCTGTGCGTAAGTAGCTTGCCTGCAATGGTTTCCCCTTACCGCGCGGTGGCCGGCCGCTACACGGGTGGTCCACCCAAGCCGACTGGTGACCCGAATTGCAACGGCCGCCAGCTCACCAGAGCATCGTTACGCCGTCGGCTCGCACGCGATGAAACTGGGGCAACTCCGCCGCCGGCGTCGGAGCTCGCTCCCGCAGACGATTTCCCATGGCTCACACCTTGGGCTACGTTCTTCCGCCGCTCCCAGGCTTCCATGGCAGAGCCATGGGCTACGGCAAACCCATGGCTGGAGCCATGGGCTACGGCAACGCCATGGCTGGAGCCATGGGCTACCGTGGGGCCCCGTAATAACTGGCTCGTTTCGCAGGTGCGGTTTACCGCTCGCGATCGCGGTTCGAGGCAGCATTCAACCCCAGGAGACGATCAACGCCGGCATACGATTAGGTTTCAATGAGTCACTACACTAAAACGACATGACTTCTGCGCACCGAACATGGCATCGAGCCCGCCAACCTACAGCGTATGGATCGTCCCCCTTGCGGCCCTGGCGCCGCTCGTTGCGATCACGCTCGCGCAGCTCCCCGCCGGGCCGTGCTTCGACGACAGCGGCGACCTCCAGACCGCCGCCGCCACGCTCGGCATCGGCCATCCGCCCGGCTACCCGCTGTACGTGCTCGCGGGGCATCTCGCCACGCGCGTCCTGCCGGTCGAGCCGGCGTTTGCGGTCACGCTCTCGGCCTGGTTCGCCGGGCTGACCGCGCTGCTCCTCACGGCGCGACTGGCGGCGCGCGCCGCCGGCCCGTGGCTCGGCGCCGGAGCGGCGCTGCTGCTCTCGGTCCATCCGTCGGTCCGCGAGAGCCTGCTCGCGCCGGAAATCTACGCCCCTACGCTCGCCCTGCTCCTGGGCGCGGCTGCGCTCCTGCTGGCATGGCGTGACGATGCGCAGCCTGGACGGTTGCTGCTCGCGATCCTCCTGGCCGCCACGGCCGCCTCGAGCCGCCCCCCGGTGATCCTCATGCTCCCCGGCCTGCTCCTCGCGGCGTGGCGTGCGTATCACGGATCACCGCGGAAAGCGCCCCTCCGCCGGCGGCGCATTGCGACGCTCGCCGTGCTCGCGCTCGGGTGCGCCGCGCTGCCGTTCGGGCTGAGCTTTGCGTACGTGCTGGCGCGCGACATTCCCGTCCAATCTCCCGAGCACCCAGTCGCGGACAAGACGCCCGCGCATCCCGCGGCGTCTGATCGCTCTAACCCAACAAGCGGCGAAGTTTCGCGCGAGCTGCCTGTGTTCCCCGAGAAGCAGGGCTCTCCACCTCAGCCGTACAACTACATCGAGGCCGTCTCGCGCGCCACGGGCTGGCCGCCCGTGCACGACCAGCGACTCGCGACGCGGCTGCGACGCGCCTGGTGGCTGCTCAGCGGCGAGCAGTTTCGCGTCGGCGTCACGCGGACCGGCGCGCAGCTCGCCGCCCGGTTCGCCGTGATGCGCGACCGGTTGATGCCGGGCCGCGTCGGACCGCTCTGGGCCGTCGCCGCCCTCGTCGGGCTGGTCCTCGTCGCGCGCCGCGACCACGCGCTTGGGTGGACGCTCGCCGGGCTCATCGCCGGGAACCTCGCGTTCCTTCTGCTGTACGACGCGCGCGGCGCCGCCGCCGACGCCCTGCCGGCGCTCGCGGCCGGGGCGATCGGGCTGGCCGCCGCGGCGCATGCGCTGCTGCAATTTCTGTCCAACCACCGTCGGCGCCTCGCGGCGATCGTCGCCGCGTCGATCGCCGCCGCACCGGCGTGGTTCGTGCACACGCGCCGGCCGGACTTCATGCACGACATCGACGCTTCCACGTTCCTGCACAGGCTGGAATTCGCCACGCTCGCGCCGGGGACGGTGATCTTCGCCACGTGGCGCGAATGCACACCGCTCGGGTACGAGCAGCTCGTGCGCGCGCGGCGAACGGACGTGCGCATCCTGAACGTCGCACCGGAAGCGTGGCCGGCGGAACTGGAGCGGCTGCTTTCGAGTCGCGCCGACCAGCGCGGCGCGGCGCCGCCGATCCTGCTCGTGCGCGACATCGCGCCGCCGCCCGGATTTGTGCTCGTCGAGCAGCGCGGCGTGTTCGAACTGCGACCCCGGCCGTGACGCTCAGCCGCCGGAGACCGCCTTGGCCTGGATGCGATTCGGGCTGAGATCGACGACTTCCAGCCGCTTGTCGAACGGCGGCTGCGTGAGACGTTCCGCAAGCGTCTGCGCCGCGACTTTCGAACGCAGGCGATACGTCGCCGTACCGGCGGTGAATTCGCCCGCGACGTGCTCGACGGCTTCGAGCTCGGAGAGCTGCTGCCGCAGGTACAAGTACGTCTTGAAGTCCAGTCCGCTGACTTCAAGCTGCACCTCGCCGGCGGACGACAGTTCTGCGGACCACTTCTCCATCACCGCCTGGTACAGCCGGTCCCCCAGCGGCGCCGGCTGCCCGGGTACGGGCGCCTCCGGAAACGTCGCCTGCATCAGGGCCAATCGCGCCGCCTGCGGGCTGTGCTCCTTTCGCGAACGGACGCCGGCGCGCGTGCTGGGCAACGACTCGCTCGCGATCAGCTTTCCCGTATCCGCGTAATACACCTCGGCCTGCACGTCGCAGTTGTAGAACGCCGCCGGCACGCCGTAGAGATCTTCCAGCCCCGCCCGATCGGCGTTCGCCGCCCCCCGAATGAAGATGTGCGCCCCCGCCTCCTTGGCCAACGCCGCCAGCCGCGCGGCGTCGCCGGTCGTCTCCGCGTGCTCGCGCTCACGGCGGCGCAGGTCGTGCAGCGCCTGCCGCGAAACCAGGTCGAACCCGGACTTGCTGAACAGCTCCTCGAGCCGCCGCGCGACGATGGAGTCCGCCTGCGGCTCGCCGTCGATCTTCTCGTCGATCCAGACCACGATGCGCGGGCGTCCGCGCTGGTCGAGAATGTTCTGTATTTCGCCCCACGTCTGCGCCACGGCGTCCGGTCGCACGCTGGCGTCGATCGTCACGCGCACCGCGCCGCCCGGTTCCGCGGACTCCTCGATCACCTTGTATTCGCTGACGATCCCGGACGCGCGGCTGTAGATCGTGTCGCGCACCAGCGCGAAGTTCTCTGTCTGCGAATACGACGCAATCTGGACGCCCGCGCCCTGCTCCAGCGCCGACCGCAGCGCCTGCCGGATCGCCTCCTGCCGGTTCACGCCGCTGGCCGTGACGCGAACGCTCCTGGCCGCAGGCTGCGAATCGGGCGCTGGCTGCTGGGCCAGGACCGGCCCTGCGATCACCGCGAGCAGTACGAGCAACCGGGGAGAAACGCCGTCGGAATGCGACAGCGCCGCGTGCGGGGGCGCGCCGGCGACCTGATGCAGACCGGCTGGAATCCCCACTCCCCTACGGTCGCGGCTCGGACTCGGCGGCGTGCGCGTCGAGGTTAACGCGAAGTTCATGGCATGCTCGCTGGAGCGGACTGGGTCGCGGGCTGCGTCGCGGTTTCAAGCGCCTCCGGACCAACCTCGATCTGCGTCATCCCGCGCCGCACGATCAGCCACAGCCGGCGTAGCGGAAGCTCGACCCGCTGCGAGACCGTTCCGTCCGCCGCCGTCTCCGGCGAACCCACCGGGCGCGCGCCGCTCAGAAATACGACCACGTCCGGCTTGAGCTCCTGGCGCAACGCAAGCAATTGTTCCACGGTCGCGCCATTCGACACGGGCAACGCCTCGATCTGCCGGCGGAGCCGGTCCATGCCGTCGATGCGCGCCGCGTCCGCCGCCACGGTCCCCGGCAGCGCATCCTCCTCCAGCGGCTGGTAACGGCCTGTCTCGGACAACGTCTGCTCCGTCCAGGCCGGACGGTCGAGCTCGATCAGTTCGAACTCGGGCCGTGTGACGTATCGCTGCGGCGGCGCGGCCAGGCCGGTCGCGCGCAGCTCGCGCGCCGGCGTCATCAAGGCCATCTCGCGGAAGTCGGCGGCGTGGTGCTCGTGGCCCTGGTACACGCGCTGCTGAACTTCCGTGAGAATGCGGATCAGATCGGTCATGGAGATCGCGGCGTCGGCGGACGCAACCTGGTCGAGCCCGCTCTCGACCGCGACGCGAGCGCTCTTTTCGAGCGCGGCCAGCACGGCCTCTCGCACGGCCTCGCTCGAATTGAGAAAGTCGCTCAGCCGCCGGGCCGCGGTCAGCTTCAGCCGGCCGGCCTCTTCAAAGAGCGCATGGATCGCGTCGGCCTCGGCGGCGCGCCGCGCGAGCTCGACGCCCTCGATCGTCACGTCCTCCCAGCCGGGGTACTTGCGCGCCGCATCCTGCTCGCCGACGCTCGCCACGCCCGTCGCCCACAGCACCGGCCAGCGCCGCGAAGCGGATTCGACCTGCGGCGGCAGCGTGAATCGGTCCGCTTCCGGCCCGAGCGACGCGACCTGTGCAAGCCGCGCGCGAAGCTCGTCGGGCAAGAGCCGGACGTCCACCTCGCACGACCCATCGGAATAGACGCGCGGCGGGCCGAAACGCGGCAGTTGCCGAACCCAAAGCCGCAGCGTGCGTTCGCGCGAAACGTCCTCCGCCGCCCAAACGCCCAGCGTGCGGCCGCCCTCGACCGGCAACGCGCTCACCTGCCGCCACATGAGCGTCCGCGCCCGGGCGGTCGCAAGCTGCTCGACGAACGTGCGCTGGGCGGGCGAGAGCGGCTCGGTCTCGGCCCGTGCAGTACACACTTGCGTCACGACGAGCAGTCCCCCCAGCATGGCTGCTGCGGCGCGACTACCGAAAAAAAACCGCGCATGCGCGGTGTCACAGGCGGTGTCACAGGCGTCCGCCCCGCGAGGCGTCTGTGATGCACCTGCGATGCCTCTGTGATGCGGAGCCACTTCCCTCACCCCCGCCGCAGTTCCTCATGGAGCAATCCCCACACGCGCAAGCCCGGAATCGCCACGCGCACTCGGGCCACGTCCGCCTCGAACTTCGTCTCGACCACCGTTGCGTCCATCAGCACGCTCTCGACCCGCAGCCCCAGCGAGCCGCGCGACGCCACGAAGTCATGCACGCGCATCTGGTTCTGAAGCTCCAGCTCCCCAACCCGCGCCAGCAGCTTCCGCTTCGCCTCCAGCTCCGCCGCCCGCGCCGCGCGCAGCCGCCCTTGCGGCGTGGCGAACTCCGGGTCGCGGCCTTCGCCCTCGGCCTCGAGCGTCTCCGACGCCCACGGCGGCAGGTCAACGCGCGCCGGCTGCTCTTGCTCCTCGATATACCGCCCAGGTGCGACTCCCACGCCGATAGCCGAGATTTCGCGGCGGACGACCGTTTTCAGAGCGTGCTCCGCGGAGTCCGGGGACATCTCCCGGTCCCGGCGAGAAAGCACTTCCCTCACGACCTCCACGACCTTCTCCCCCGGCACAACGAGCTTCACCTCCGCGATCAACTCCTGGTCGTGAAGATACACGGCCGCCTCTTCGGTCCCGGCCAAGCGTGCCTCCAGCGCGGTAGTGATTTCGTCGCGCTGCGTAACGAGGTCCTGCACATCCGTCCGCGACGTGAGCCGCAAACCCGCGATGCGCTCCGCGAGCCGCCGCATCGCGTCCAGGCGCGCGGCCCGGATCGCCATCAGCCGCGCCTGCGGGCTGACGCGCATCCAGATGCCGGGGATTACCGGCGGACCCTGCGGCGACGCACCGCCGGGCGGCGGACCGAGCTTTTCGGCCACGCCAAGCGGCAAACCGGGTGGAAGGTCCGGGCGGCTAACACCGGCGCCGACCACGCGAATCACGTCGCGCTCGTGTTGCCGCAGCGCGGCCTCGAAATCCGCGTCGGAGACCTGCGCCTCCGCGTCGTCGCCGCGCGGGGCGGAGCGTAGCGCTTCGAGCATTTCAGGAACCCGAAGCTCCGCCGGCACTTCGCAAACCCCATCCTCGTAGTACGCAGGCTCTCCCAGCCGCACGCCGCGAATGAACGCGTCCAGCTCGCCATGAATCTCGTCCGATTCGGCCACGAAGTCGCGGACGTACGTGCGCTCGTTCAGCCGGATGCCGTAGACGGATTCGGCCAGCTTGCGGAACGCGTCGGCCTCGGCCGCGCGGCGGGCCATGAGCCGAGCTTGCTCGGGAGCAGAGGCTTGGGCCGCGGCGAACTCGATTCCGAGAATCAGTAGAAGGCCGGTCGCGACGATCCGTTGCGTCCTCATGACGACGTGCTCCCGGCGGCTCGACATCCTGGGTAGCACAGGCGTCTCGCCTACGAACATCCTGGGTAGCACAGGCGTCTCGCCTGCGAACATCCTACGTAGCGCAGGCGTCTCGCCTGTCAGCGTTTTGGTTGACTCTCGCAACGCACGGCTCGGCAGGCAATGCGCATCCGCGCGGCAAGGCGCCCCCGGCGCCGCGTCGTGCATTAACCCAGACACTTGCTGCGGTGTGTCGTTAGCCGCACCGGACACGCGCGCCGCCGCAATCCATACTACTCCACCCGCGTGCAGCAGGCCACCGTCGCGGATTCCGGGCGAACGGTCCAAGCCTCGGCTGGGCCTTTTTGCCGGTAGCTGCGGACACCGTGGCGCCGGCGCAGTCACACCGCACGGCCCGCTACGGCAGCGCTCGCAGGAGCGTGAGCAGAGAATCCTGCTCGGCGAAGTGGGTCGCGCGGAGTGGCGCCCGATACGCCAGGCGAACGTCGTCCGGCTCCCGCAGAAATCGATGACAACGGACGACGTAGTAATTCAATGGCCGCCGGGCGCCGCGGGACAACGCCAATAACGGAATCGGCTCATCCACTGCCTGGAAGGCCTCCCGCAGCGCCGCGAGTTTGCTGGCTTTCGTGTCGGAGGTGACGAAGATGGCGTTGCGGCCGAGAAATTCCGCTTCATCGTGCCAGTACACGAAATTCAATCCGCCGCCGAGCGCCGCCGTGAGCGGGACCACGTCGTGCCAGTCGCCCTCGTCGCCGGGATCGCCGGGATCGCGCATGTAGAAACCCAGCTCGCTCGCCAGGTTGTAGCGCCCGTCCGCGACGACGAACGGTTCGCTGGCCGCCTCGCGACAAAAAGCGTCCTCGGCAACTTCGGCCGCCCGCCCCAACTCGTCCCAGCGCACGAAGGCGGTTGGCGTGGGCGTCAGCGGCAAGCGCCCGGTGATCACCAGTGCCAGCCCGATGTTCGCAACCACCATTGCGGCCGCGTATCGCGCCAGCAACGGCTGCGCGCCGCGCCGCGCGACGCGCCGCAGCAACGGTAGCGCCCGTCCGCGCAGCAGCGTCGCCGCGACGGGCAGCAGACTCAGGTAGCCCGGCATGGGCCAGTTCATGTGGATCTCGGAAAACAGGCCGTGATACACGCAGACCGCCAGCCACGGCGCCGAAAAGCACAGCGCGAATCGCCAGCGGCCCACGGCGTCACGCGAAACGCGTCGGACCGCGATCCACATCGCGGCGGCGAGCAGCCCGAACACCAGCGGCGAAAGCGTCAGGAACTGCACGCCGAGCGACGTAAGCGATCGAAGCGGGTTGACCCCGACGTGCTCATTCATCCGGCGGCTGAACTGGAACGCGAATGAGGCCCATTCGTGCTCCGCGTTCCACCACAGCGTCGGCGCCGCGACCAGCAGCGCCGCCCCCAGCCCCAGCCAGACCCCGGGACTTCGCAGCCGCGCGCGTCCGCGCGCGTCCGAGAGCAGGAACAGAAACGCGCCGACGGGCAGCAGCGCCGCCGGGTACTTGGCGAGGAATGCCAACGCGCTGGCCACGCCGGCCGCGAGCCACCAGCCGATCGCCCCGCTCCGTACCCCGCGCGTCACCGCCAGAAGCGTCAACAGCCAGAAGAACACCAGGGGCGCATCCGGCATCGCCAGGAACCCCCCCGCGAAAAACAGCGGCGCGATGCTGAACAGCAGCGCGGCCACCCAACCGGCGCGGCGTCCGCACCACTCCGCCGTCAAGCGGTAGCAGAGCCAGGTCGAACCGGCCGTCAGCAGCAGCGTGCAGAACCGGACCCCGAATTCCACGTCCCCAAACAGGCTCGTCCCGGCGAGAATTGTCCAGGCGACCATTGGCGGATGATCGAGATAGCCCAGCGCTGGGTATTTCGAGTACATCCAGTAATACGCTTCCTCGGGGATCAGCACCACGATCGGCGCGACGGCGATGCGAATCAGCAGCAAGACGGCAATCGTGACCCAGGCGAACGTCGGAGCGGCTCCCCGCCCCGGACGCCAAGCCGCGCCCGCGGCGCGAACGGACTGAGCGCACGACCCCGCGCGAATTCGGCCGGAACATTGCATGACGCGGAATCATACGGACGGAAGCGCCGATTGACCACGACAGCCAGCCGCCGCGCGAAGATAGAGCTCGGAACTGTTTGACGTTGCGGACTTTGGGCGTATCGTCGCCGCCCAAGCCGCGAGCCGCCGGTGCTCGCGGTTTCGAGGAACGGAATGCCCAGCGAGCGAACGCGATCTCAGTCCGCCGCGCCGGCGCCGACGCGGCTCGAGCGTTTCGGCCGCCAGTGGCCCGACGCTGTGCTGTTCACGCCCATGCTCGTGTACCTGCTGCTGCTGGCGGTTCGGGACTACCTCCCCTACGACTGGCGCTGGGTGGCGGCGCTGCTGCGCGGCGCCGGCGGCCTGGCGGCCGTGTGGACGCTGCGGCGATTCCTGCCGCCGTGGGGACGCGCGCACGCGTTGACCGCCGCGCTCGTCGCCGCGCTCGTCGCGGCCGGCTGGTACTATGGGCAGTTCTTCCTCAATTCGATCGGCGTTCCGCACCGCATTCCGCTGCCGCTGTTTCCTGGAAAGCCGGCGTGGCAAAATCCGCGCGAGATTCTCGCGGATACCGGCGGCTTCTGGGTTGATGCGTTCGGCGAGAACTCCGTCTTCTGGCTCGACGTCGCGACGCGCATCCTGGTGGCTTCCACGACCGTGGCAATTGTGGAGGAGCTGTGCTGGCGGGTTTGGCTGCTGCGTGCGTTCATCGACTGGGGCCGGTTTGAAAAGCTGCCGCTCGGGACGTTCACATGGTTTTCGTTCCTCGGAACTTCGCTGCTCTCCACGATCCAGCACCCCGACAACTGGGCCGTGAGCATCCCCTGCTGGTTCGCGTTCAACGCCTGCATGTACTGGAAACGCAGCGTGAGCTTCTGCGTCTGCGTGCACGGCTTCACCAACCTCTTCCTGTACCTGTGGGTCGTTTACCAGGGCGACGTGTGCGGAGACGCGCGAGCGTGGATGCACTGGTGATGCGATGATCGACCGCGAACAGCGCCCGCGGGCGCCGCAGCGCGACCGGCTCACGCTCGACGCGGCGGAAGCCCCGCTGGCACGCTGCGGCCGAAATCGTGCGAGCACGCGCCGTCGCCTGCCGATCGTGCTCTCGCTCACGCTTGCCGTCACTTCGCATCCGGCGCCGGCGCAGCCCGTGGTCCTCCCGCCGGACGAGCGGTTGTGGCAGGAAATCCGATCGTTGGCTGAGCGCGCGCCCGGCCCGTCCAGCGCGCTCGCCGCGGATGCCGAGTTGGCGCGCTTGGGGACGCTCTGCGACCGCGCCCAGACCTATCTCACGCTGTACCCGGGTGGACCGCATCGGGATGACGCGGCCCGGCTCGACCTGGCCGCACGGTTCGAGATCGGGGCGCGCGGCGGGGGCTTCGAACGCCTCTGCCAGCGCGTGCGCGATCTCGAGCGTGTTTCGCTTGGCCCGGCGATCCGGGCCGAGGCCGCGTATTGGGCGATCACCTGCCGGCGCCTGACGCGACCGCTTCCCGCCACCCAACCGCAGGTCGGCGATCTAGAACTCCCCGATTCCGGCCTGCTCGCCGAATACCGCGCCTACGTGCAGGAGTTTCCGGAGAGCCGGCACGCTCCGCCCCTGGCGGGCGTGCTGCTTGCCGACGCGGAGCGTCGCTCGGCGATTGAGGACGTTCGTCCCCTGATCGCCGCGGTCGAGCGCGCGCATCCGGCTGACGCCTTCAGCGCGTGCCTGGCTGCTACGATCCGCCGCCACGACGCCATTGGCCGGCCGTTTCCGGTGCGCTTCGTGGCTGCGGACGAGCGTCGCGTGGACACGGCGAGCTGGGTCGGCCGCCCGGTCGCGATCGTAGTCTGGGCCGCTCAGTCACCCCGATCGGTGGAACGCGCGCGCGAGGTGGAACGCCTGCGCCGCGAACATTCCGACTTGGCCGTTGTCGGCGTTTCCCTCGACGACGATCCGGCGTCGACCGTGCGGGCTGCACGTGAGCTCGGGCTTGACTGGCCGCAGTGGAGCGACGGGTTCGGCGCCGCGCACGAGTTCGTCCGCGAGTGGGGACTTTCGAGCGCCCCGTGGGTGCTGGCCATCGACCGGCACGGCCGCCTGGTCGGCGCCGAGTGCGGCGCGGACTGGGACGCGCTGGTGCGCGCGGCCTTGCAGAATTGACAGCCTGTGCGGCCGCGGGTACACCAAACCCGCAGGCGGCTGCTGCACAGGGCGAGCGCCACGGGGAGCGTGCGGCCGCAGACCCGGAGTCGAACTTTGAAGTCCTTCGCCATCGGCGTCGTGCTCGCGCTGGCCATCCTCCTGCTCGCCACGTTCGCCCCGCGCCTTCTCCAGCCGTCTGCGGAACGCGCCGCGGCCGACGCCCGCGCGCAGGCCGAAACTGCGCGCCGCATGCTCGCGGCGCACTCGCTCGAAACCAGCGGGCTGGCGGCGTCGAGCGACCTGGCGCGTCTGAAGAGCGCCGACTTCGCCGCACTCGTGCAACAGGCCGGAGGCAACCTGCAACAGCTTTCGCAGGAATTCTCGGCCGCCGTGCAGCGTGCCAAGTCCCTCGATCGTCGCAGTAACCTGCCCCAGACCGATCTCCGGCCGCTGTCCCTGGATGAAAACGGCCTGCGCGCCGCCGTGGCGAGCCTCGAACGCTTGAGCGCCGAAAACCGCCAGCGGCTGGACGAGGCCTCGCGCGAGGCGCGCCAGGCGTCGCAGCTCTCCGGCCAGACGCCGGGCGTCGCGGAGGCGCTCGGCCTGACCAAGCTCGTGGAAGCGCAGGAACGCTACGCCGAAGCGCGGCGCACACGAACCGAGTTGGCGGCGGAACTGGGTCGGCTTTCCGAGCTGGCGTTCGAGGCCGCCTCGGCTGAGTCGGCCGCGGGACACTACGGCGCGGTGAACGTCGCCGACGTCGTAAAGACGCTCCAGGACGATGTCGCCGAAGTCGCCGCCCAGCACGAGCAGGCGGCGGCGCACGCGGCCCGACTCAGCGCCGCGGTCGCCGAACGCGAGGCCGATCTGTCCCGCACGCGTGACGAGTTGTCTCGCGTCCGCTCCGAACTGCTCAGCCTCGAGGAGACGGGATTCGCCGCGGGAAACGACAGCGCGTTCGACTCGTATCGGCAGCGGTACGCCTCGCTTTCGGCGCGCGCCCGCGAGCTCCAGGAGCAGGAACAGTTGCTTTCGGACGGCGGGAAGCTCGGCGGCGAGGAGGTCGATCGGGGACTGGATTTCGGCATTGTCGAAGGCGGCGAGACGGTCATCGGACTCGAAGAACTGCGGCGAGAGCTTGCGATCGCGGAGGAGAAGCTCCAGCGCCTCGGCGTGTCGCAGGAGTCGCTGGCCGAGAAAGCCCGCAGCGTCGAGCAGGTCGGCTCGCTGTCGCAGGAGCAGCAGCGTCACCTCACCGAGCTCCGCGACGGGATTCGGCGGCAAATCACCGATCGCCACGCGCGTGCCGAAGAGCTTGCGAAGACCGCGATGGAGCATGAAGACCAGGCGCTGCGCGCCGCGCAGGAGGCCGCCCAGGCGTTCCGCTCCGCCGCGCAGGCCCACTCGCGCTGGACCGGCGACGCGCGCAAGACCCAGGGCGAATTCGACAAGATGCGCAAGAACGAGCGGCTGCGCCTGATCGTCGAGGACAAGTACGGCGAACAGCTCTCCGCGGCCGGCGAGGCGGACGCGAGAACGCTGGCCGCCATGATCCACAACGATCGGCTCATGGCCGTCGGAAACCTGAAGCAGACCCTGGAGCGCGTGGCCGCGAACGTCGCCGGTTTTTCGTTTGAAGCGCAGCCGCTGGACGATGCGATCGCGTCCAGCCGCGAGGAGGCCATCAAGCTTCTGGGCGAGTCCCGCGCCGCGTATGAGAAGCTGGCCGGCAAGGCGCTCCCAACGAGCTGGATTCACCAAGTCTCGCTCGCCGCGGTCGAGCACCTGCTCTCGAAGCTCGACGAGGAGGGCGCCGCGCAGCACTCCGCCGCGGCGATCCAGAACATCCGGCAGGCGATCAACAAGCGCGAGCAGTCGCCTTACGTGTCGGAGGCCGTCCTGGCGTTCGCGCGGCACCTCACCGGCGGCCAGCTCGAGCCGCAGGAGCCGCCGCCCCCGTCCGAGGAAAGCGCTGCTCCGCCCGACGCGGACAACGAGTAGTCTCCCGGTTTCTGCTGCGCCGGCCCCCCGACTCCGACGTTTTGAGTGTCGGACGTCCGTGCCCGACGGAGCAGTCCGTTGAAAAGGACTGTCCGCCAATTGGGGGACCGGCCTCCAGGCCGGACTTGCAGTCCGTTCGGATTGCGCTCCCGCACTTATGCAACGGACAGATAGCCGGGACCGGTCAGGCGACCGCCCGCCAACTGACCACCCGCTGAGCTCCGCCGCAGGCCGCCGAAGCACCTCGCGCGCAACAACGCGCGAAACCCGCCAAATCGCACGCCGTTCAACCTGGAGATTCTTCGTTTCGCATGCGCTCCGCTCAGAATGACGGATTCGGAAAACCGCGGCGGCGGCACCGGGCTACGGACATGCCGCGCCGAACTCCGTGAGCAGCGCAGACAGATCGGCCAGGTCCGTGTCGCCGTCGTCGTCGATGTCCGCGGCGCAGTTCCAACCGCTACAGCCGAACTCCGTGAGCAGCGCCGACAGGTCGGCCAGGTCCACGTCGCAGTCGCCGTCCGCGTCCCCGGGCAGGGCCACGCCGCTGTTGCTCAGGACAATGATCTCGTCGGCCTGCTCGTCGACGAGAATGAGATCTGGGTCGCGGTCGTTGTCGATGTCGGCCGCGATCGAGCAGGAGGACGCGGCCGTTGCCGGAAACGCCTGGTCAAATGTAAGGACGCCGGCGCCGTCGTTCAGGTACAGCCGCCACTCGCCGCCGTAGCTCGACGACACCACGTCCACGTCGCCGTCGCCGTCGAAGTCCGCCATGTCCACCGCCAGCACGAACGGGTCGGTGGCGTAGACCACGGGGGCCGACAGCCCGCCTGCCCCGTCGCCGAACAGGACGGCAAAATTGTTCGACGAGCTGTTCGACGCCACGACGTCCGCGTTCCCGTCGCCGTCCATGTCCGCCGCGCCCACGCCCCACACGGCGCCGCCGCACGGGACCGCCGACTGCACCGCGAACGTGCCGTCGCCGTTGCTCAGCGCCACGGCGATGCGCTGACTGCTGATGCCGCCGACGATCAGGTCCAGCAGGCCGTCGCCGTTCATGTCCGCCGCGGCCAAGGCCCGCTCCTGGTTCACGCCCGCGTCGAACTGCGTCGGCGAGCCGAAAACGCCGGCGCCGTCATTGCGGAGGATCATGACGTTGCCGCTCACGCGGTTCGCCACGGCGATGTCGAGGTCGCCGTCCCCATCCACGTCGATCGCCACGATTCCCAGCGGCGACAGCCCGACCGTCACGTTTTGCGCCGGTGCGAAGGTGCCGTCGCCGTTGCCGAGCAGGATCGAGACTTGCGCGGAGTCGCGGTCGCTGACGCAGACGTCGAACAGTCCGTCGCGATTGAAATCGCCGGAATCCGAGGGGCTTGGCACCGTCCCGACCGGCGTGGTCGGCAGCAACATCGGCCCGAACGAGCCTGTGCCGCTCGCCTGGTTCAGGAACATGCGCAGATCGTTCGTGTCCTCGTTGACGACCACCAGGTCCAGCCAGCGGTCGGCGTCCAGGTTCCCCAGCAGCCCGCCGTACGGGCGGCTCGATGCGCCCGCGGGGATGTTGGTCGAGAAGCGTTGAAGCTCGGTGAACTGCAAGGCCGCCGGCCGCACGCGCGTGTTGAAGAGCCATGAAAAGCCCGAGCTGCGGAGGTACGTCCCGTCCGCCGCCCGCAGGTCATGCGAGAGAACGACGATCACCTGCTCGCCGGCTGCCATGCGCTCGCTCGGCGCCAGCGTGACAGTCTGGTCGCTGTTGGAGAGCGACAGGCCGCCGACCATCGCGCCGCTCTGCCGACCAAACGCCCAAAACGTCTGCGAATTGAGCGTCGCCGGATCCACAGCGCGATCGAACGTGACCGAGATCGCCGCCCCGGTGGGTGCGCTCATCGAACCGGCCGGCGGCGAAACCGTGACAACGGTCAATTCAGCCCGCGCCGCGCTCACAACGCAAGCGCCCGCGAACACCCAGGCCCAGGTTGTGCTCACCCCTGCCCCTCCTCGCAAACCGGGTTTGGCCCGCCTCGGTTTCGGCCAGTGTACCACGGCGACCCCGGCCGCCTCGCGCCGATTTCGAAGCCGCGCCGCTCTACGTCGCGCCGCCGCGGTCGCCGCGCGGATCGTCGGAGTCGCGTAGACCTGGTTGTCGAGCAGAATGACTCGAATTGGCCGCGACCGAAGCACTCGCTATCCTACCGTGCGACGACGGACGGGCAGGCGGAATCTATGCGCTCCCATGCGGCCAAGTGCGGTGGACTCACAGGTGCGGCGCCCGAGCGCGGTTCGCCGCGCGCTGGGCGGTTCCGCTGGTCCGCGCCGATGTTCCTGCTACCCCTGCTCACCGGCTGCCTCGGCCCGCAGGCCCGCCTCGAGAGCGCGCACTGCGAGCGCATCGAGAACGACGGCGTGCTCGAGGCGATCCGCTTCACGGCCGACTTCTGGACCAGCGGCCTGGCCGGACACCAGCTCATCTACCAGGTCGGACTGGTGAACCGGCGAATGCAGCCGATCCGCTCGCGCGACGCGCGCTATCGCAACGCGGCCGGGAACGTCGCTGCCTCGCGCACCGTCCTCGTGGGCGATTCGCCCTGGATGCTGGAACAGCTCCAGGTCACGCTGCCCAGCAGCGAGCTCGAAATCCAGGTCTCGGATTTTCCCGTCCAGGCGGAGTTCGGACTCTACCAGACCGACGGCGTGTGCCTGGCGCGCGGACTCGCCGAACTGCCGCTCGGACGCCAGCGGAAACGCGGCGAGCGCTCGGCCGTCACAGCCCCGCGCGGTTCCAGTGCGGGCGAGCCGGTCGCGCGCGGCGAGGGTGAAGCGCCCGAGCGCGCGGAGCCGCCGGAGCTTGCCCACGGCGGCGACGAAGCGCCGGAACCAGCCGGGCTTTCCGCCGCCGAGGCGGATTCGCGTGCGCCGGAATCCGATGCGCCGGATCGCGACTCGTTGCTGGCGGCGCTGCGGGCCATGCCGCACTCGGTCGCCGATCCAGACAAGCCCGCAGCGCTGGCGCGCGAACCGTCGCGGGCGCCGGGCAGCGAGGCGGCGGCCGTCGTCCCGCCGGAGCCGCCGCAGGACGCGTCCGTGTCGAGGCCGCCGCGCGCGAGCGAACGCGAGCGCAATTCGGCGCGAAGGCCGCCCGCGAGTCAGCCCGCCTACCGCGAGTACGTGGTGAAAGTCGGCGACACGCTGACCGGCATCGCCTGGCGCGAGCTGGGGGACGTGTCGCGCTGGGAGGAGATTTTCGACCTGAACCGCGAACTGATCTCAGCCCCGGATGTCATCATCGAGGGAATGGTGCTGCGACTCCCGCCAATCGTGCGTCCCTCCACTTCGCCGGCGGCCGCTCCGTGAGCGATCCCGAACGTAGCGTTTCTATCGCTGCCGTCTCGATCTGCGGAACGCGCCCGTGGAGCGTGTCGGTCGCATTGAATGCGGCAACACGGGTTCAAGCCCACAATTCGACGCCTCTCGTGCGGGCTTTGGGTGCATCGGAATCGGATTTGCGCGGCAAAACGCGGTCGGCGCGCCTACGATAAGGAAGAACCGGCGCGGCAGGAATCGTGCGTCGGATGCTTGTCCGATGCACGATGGCGCGGCGCGCTGCGCACCGTTTCAGAATCGACTTGCGCAATGCAAACCGTTGAATTCAGCGGGTTTCAGCGTCGACGCGCGGTCGAATTGCTGCACGGGTCGTCGTCGGGCAGCCTGCATCCGCGGCACGGCGGACCGCGTCGAGCCGAATTGCGCTACGTTCCGAGCGCGCAGCGGACGCCGAAACTTGTGACGGATCGGCGTCACCTGTCGCCTGCTCGCGGGGTGCGGCGGGAGTTGGTTTGGGTGCGGTGCGCAGTGCATGGCTCTAAATAGTTTTGCCTTCTGTGCGGGCGCCTTGATGACAAACTGCAAAGTTCACGATAATGTACCACGACTGGTTGTCGCCCTTGAATTCGGCGGGCGGCTTGGCGCGGTCGCACCGAATGCGCTCGCAATGCGTACAGCTCAACTCGGTGGCTTCGTAAGAGGAGTGTTTCTCATGACATTCATTCGGGTCGTCAAAAGAATCCTGCCGCTCGGGACGATCGCGTTTCTCGCGGTCGCCGGGTGCCGGAATCACATGCCCCACGCGCTGACTTGGCCGGCGGGGGGCGACACGCAATACACGCACGCCAAGCCCCCGGAGGGCGGCTACTACTCGAACTGGGACCCGTACGCCGTCGAGCTTGAAGTCACGCCGCTCGAAGACGTCAACCCGGTCCGCACGCAGCACATCCTCATCGCCACGGTGAAGGACAAGGAAGGCAAGCCGCTTCCAAACCGCCGCGTCGAGTGGATCATCTCGGAAGGCAGCGTCGGCGACATCGTCGAAGTGGACGAGAGCGGCTGGCGCGCGAGCCGCGGCTACAAGGTGGACAACAAGTACGCCGTCTCGCACACGAACAACTTCGACCACGTGCTGGACCGCGGCAATGACGATCCGTCGGACGACATCACGCTCACCGAGGGCCAGACCTGGTGCGTGATTACCTCGCCGATCGAGGGCGACACCTACATCACCGCCTACGCCCCCGGCATCTACGACTGGAACAAGCACAAGGTCTTCGCGGTCAAGCACTGGTACGACCTGTACTGGGAGTTCCCGCCCGCGGCGACCAACCCCACCGGCACGACGCATGACTTCGTGACGCTCGTGCAGAAGTACTCGGACCGCACGCCGCTCGCCGGCTACACCGTCAACTACCGCATCGTCGACGGACCGGCGGCCGTGTTCGCCGAGACCGGCTCGACGACCGCCTCGGTCCAGACTGATTCGGCCGGCGCCGCCAAAGTCACCATCCGGCAGGTCCAGCCCGCCGAGGGTACGAACAACGTCGCGATCGAGATCATTCGCCCCGGCGACGTACAGTGCTGCAAGCCCGGCGGCAAGATCACCGAGGGCATGACCAGCAAGACCTGGATCGGCCCGAAGATCGCCTGCAACAAGTCCGCGCCGGCGAACGTCCTGGCCGGACAGGAATTCACCTACACGATCGACGTCAGCAACCCGTCGCAGGTGGACGCGACCAACGTCATGGTCACGGACACGCTGCCCGACGGCATCACGCTGGTTTCCAGCAATCCGCCGTCGCAGGGCGGCGGCCAGACGCAGACCTTCTCGCTCGGCACGGTCCCGGCCGGCCAGAGCCACCAGGTCACGATGACCGTGAAGGCCACCCGCACCGGCACGTTTGAGAACTGCGCCGAGGTCCGCGCGGACCAGAACCTGTCCAGCCGCTGCTGCGCTTCCACGACAGCCACCGCCCCGGCCCTGGCCATCGAGAAGACCTGCACGCCGGACATCCTGATCTGCGACACGATCGAATACGTCATCACGGTGCGCAACACCGGCGACGGCACGGCGACCAACGTGCAGCTCACCGACCAGTTGCCGGACGGCATCATGACCACCGACGGCAAGAACGCCGTCACGGCCAGCTTCGGCGACCTCGGCCCCGGCCAGGCGAAGGAGGTCCGCTTCTCGGCCAAGGCCAGCCGCACCGGCTCGTTCACCAACAGCGCGAGCGTGACGGCGGACGGCGGCCTGAGCGCCCAGTCGTCCTGCACGACCACGGTCCGCCAGCCGGTCCTTCAGGTCACCAAGACCGGCCCCGGTGATCGCTACATCGGCCGCAACGCCGACTTCGACATCACCGTGACGAACACCGGCGACGGCCCGGCGCGTGACACGGTCCTGACGGACACGATCCCCGCCGGCATGCAGTTCGTCAGCGCGTCCGACGGCGGCGCGTTCGGCAACAACCTGGTCACGTGGAACCTGGGCACGCTCGAGCCCGGCGCGTCGCGCAGCGTGAAGGTCACGCTGAAGGCCACGCAGCGCGGCTCGGCCCAGAACACCGCGACCGCCCGCGCGTACTGCGCCGAGGCGTCGGCCCAGGCCGCCCTGAACATGCAGGGCGTCCCGGCCATCCTGCTCGAAGTCATCGACGTCGAAGACCCGATCGAGGTCGGCGCGAATGAGACCTACATCATCACGGTCACCAACCAGGGCTCGGCCGAGGACACGAACATCGTCGTGACCGCGGTCGCCCCGGCCGAGATGGACCTCGTGTCCGCCGACGGGCCGACCCGCGGCAACATCGAGGGCAAGACGGTCACCTTCTCGCCGCTGGCCACCCTCGCCCCAGGCGAGAAGGCCACGTACCGCGTCGTGACCAAGGGCAACGCGGTCAACGACGTGCGCTTCAAGGTCAGCATCACCAGCGACCAGACCACGTCGCCGGTCGAGGAGACCGAGAGCACGCACGTGTACTGATCCGCGGCCTCTGACTGAGTCCTGACCACGGCGGGGACGTCGCGACCAGCGGCGCCCCCGCCGTTTCTTTGCTGTGGCGGCGTCCGTAATGCTCCTGCGGCTTGTTCCGGCCGAGCTGCGACTGTAAGGGAGCGCATCTCCAGCGGCGCTGCCGCAGCGGACTACCGGAGACCGCCGGGTATGGAACGCCGCGCCGGGCATCGACCATTGCGATCCGACTTGCGAGCCGCGGAGTAATTTCCCGTCACTTCCGTGCCGGGCTCGGACGAACGGCCGCCGGCGCGAGACAGGCTTTCGAAGGAGAACGTCATGTTCCGGAACCCACGGCCCCCCACGCGCACCCTCGTCGCACTGATGCTCATGCACACCGTCGTTGTCGCCGTGGCGCCGGCGCAAGAACGGCGACCACGCGCCGAGGACGCCACCGTTCGGACCAAGAAGGCCTTTCCGACCGGCGATCTCGCCACCAGCGCCGTGCTCATCGAGCGGGTCGCCCCCTCCCAGGTACGCCGCGGCCAGGAGTTCACGTACGAAATCCGCGTAACCAACCTGACGCGCGGGCCGCTCGACAACCTCACGCTCACCGAACAGTTCCCCGCCGGCTTCGAGCTGCGCGGCGTGTCCCCCCGTCCGGCCAGCAGCGATCGCGGCCGCGCGAGCTGGTCGTTCGCCCGGCTCGGCGCCGGCGCGTCCGAGTCGGTCCAGGTGCGCGGCGCGGCGACGCAGTTGCAGGAACTCACCGGCTGCGCATCCGTGACGTTCAGCGTCTCGGCCTGCATGAGCGTCGCGGTCGTCGAACCCAAGCTCGCCTTGCAGAAAGCGATGCCCGCGGAAGTCCTCGCCTGCGACGACATCCCGATCCGCTTCCTCGTGGCCAACACCGGCACCGGCACCTTGCGCGGCGTCCGCATCGAAGACCTCCTGCCGCGCGGCCTGACGACGCGCGAGGGTTACGCCAGCTTCACCATCGACGTCGGCGACCTGGCCGCCGGGCAAACGCGCGAGTACACCGTCGTCACACGCGCAAGCGAGACGGGGCAATTCCGCAACACCGCCACGGCGCGCGACGCCTCCGGTCTGGCCGCGCAGGCCGCGGCGACCACCGTCGTCCGCAAGCCCGTGCTGACGCTGCGCAAGACGGCGCCGGACTTCCGCTTCCTCGGCCGGCCCGCCGCGTTCGAGCTGTTCGTCTCGAACACCGGCGACGCGCCCGCGACGAACACCGTGCTGACGGATCCGCTCGCCGCGGGTCTGGAGTTCGTGGACGCCGACAACGGCGGGCGTCTCAGCGGCGGCGCCGTGGTCTGGGAGCTCGGCACGATTCCGCCGGGCGGCAGCCGCAAGGTGGCGGTCCGCATGACGCCGCGGCAGATCGGCATGATCCGCAACACGGCCACGGTGCGCGCCGTGTGCGCCGAGGCGTCGGCGGAGTCCACGCTCGCCGTCCGCGGCATTCCGGCGATCCTGCTGGAGGTGATCGACGTCGAGGACCCGATCGAGGTCGGCGCCAGCGAGACGTACGCGATCACCGTCACGAACCAAGGCTCGTCCAGCGACACGAACATCATCGTGACCTGCACGCTGCCGCCGGAGATGGAATTCGTCTCCGCCGACGGCCCGACCGCGGGTCAGGCGAGCGGTCGCGAGGTTGCGTTCGCCCCGCTCGCGTCGCTGGCGCCGAAGTCGCGGGCCACGTACCACGTCGTGGTCCGCGGCACGCAAGTCGGCGACCTGCGCTTCAAGGTGTCGATGCGGAGCGACCAGACCACGTCCCCGGTCGAGGAGACCGAGAGCACGCACGTGTATTGAGCCGGAGCGGCGCGCCGCGGAAATGGCGCGCCGCGGGAGTCGGTTTCAGCGGCGTTCGCGCCGGCGCGCCATTCTGAGCGGAGCACCAGCGACGCGAAGTATCCTGGATTCGGACGTCCTCGAACGGCGCGCGATCGGATCGGGCGATGCTTCGGCCGCCTTCGGCCGTCTTCAGCATGACGCTTGAAGTTCGCACAATGTTCGGTATACTGATCTGGTCAGGGACGGACGGCGAACGCTTCGCCGCACCGCTCGATGATCGTGTCCCATGCCGCAACCCGGTGGACAACCCGGCCGCCGCGTGCTGTGCCTGTACCTGCCGTCGTTCCCGACCGACCGCGCGCGCCGCGACGGCGAGCCTGCGGGCGGAGCGGCCGACGAAGGCGGATTCGCTGACGAGCTGATCGCGGACGCCGAGCAGTCCCGCGGTCGTCCGGCTTGGGCCGCGCGGCCCCCCCGCGTGCTCACCCGCCAGAGCGGCGCCACCGTGTTCGTCGAGCACGCCTGCCCGCGCGCCGCGCAGCGCGGCATCCGCCCTGGCATGACGCTGGCGCAGGCCCAGGCCATTGCCCCGGAGCTGCTCTGGGACGAGCACGATGCCGGCGGAGATCACCGGACGCTGGAGCGGCTCGCAGAGTGGGCGCTGCGCTTCAGCCCAGTCGTCGAGCCTTATCGCGGAAAGGCTCTGCTCCTGGACGTCACGGGCTGCGAGCGCCTGTTTCACGGCGAGCACAACCTGGCGAGGCAGGCCGCGGACGGTGCGCGGCGCCAGGGCTTCCAGGCCCGGGCCGCGATCGCAGACACGCTGGGAGCGGCGTACGCGCTGGCCTGTGCGGGAGACGAGGCGGCGCTGGTCGTGCCGCCGGGGCAGAACAGCGCGTTCCTCGCGCCGCTTCCGCCCGAGGCGCTGCGCATCGATCCGCAGGTCGTGGAGCGCTTGGACGCGGTCGGCGTGCGCTGCATCGGCGACCTGCTCATGCTGCCGTGGTCGCTGCTGCCGGCCCGGTTCGGTCCGCAGCTCGTGCTGCGCCTGCAACAGGCGCTGGGCGAGGTCTTCGAGCCGCTTGCGGCACACGTCCCCCAGCCGCCGCCGGCCGCCGAGCACGCGCTCGAACAGCCCGTCTCCGAGCCGTCGATCGTCCAGCGCATCGTGCTGCGGCTGCTGGATGAGCTGCTGGCGCGGCTTGTACAGCGCGGCCTGGCGCTGCGGCGGCTGGATTGCGTGCTGGTCTTCGAGCACGCCCCGCCCGTCGCGCAGTCCGTCCGTCTCTCGCGCGGCACGCGTGCCCGGTGTCATGTCTCGGAGCTTGTGCTGCGGCGGCTGGAGCACACCGCCCTCGGCACCGGCGTCGTGGGCGTGCGGCTTGTGGCGCGCGACGCGCCGCGCTGGCAGCCGGCACAGGGCGAGCTGTTCGAACCGCAGGACCCCGGCGGCCAGCAGCAGCTCGGGGTGCTGCTCGATCACCTGGCGAGCCGGCTGGGGCACGAGGCGATCGTGCGGCCGTCGCTCGTCGACGACCACCAGCCCGAGCGGGCGTTTCGATACACGCCGGTCTGCGACGCTGGTCTGCGCACGGACGCTTGCCCAACCGTGCGCTTTGGCGGCGCGGGCGTCACGAATGCGGCGCACTGCCCTGTCCCGGCGCGGCTGATCGAGCGGCCGATCCCGATCCGCGTCATCGCGGTCGTTCCGGACGGCCCCCCGACGTGGCTGTCGTGGCAGGGACGCGAGTTCGTCGTCACCGACGCAGCCGGCCCGCAGCGGATCGAGACCGGCTGGTGGCGCGGCCCGGACGTGCGGCGGGATTACTTCCGCGTGAGCGCGGAATCCGGAGAGCAGTTCTGGGTGTTCCACAGCGCCACGGACGACCGCTGGTATCTGCACGGGATGTTCGTCTGACGGCACGCTGGAACGGGTCGACCGTTCGATACCGCGCGACGGGAGCACTTCACGCCAGCGGCTGCGGCGCGGACAGCGGGTAGCCCCGGGCGGATCGGGCTTCGGCCTCCTCGATTACACGCTTGACCAGCAGCGCCACGAGCAGTCTTCCGCACAGCCCGGCGCGCGAACGGCTGGCGTTGCGCTCCATGGAGCGGCCTGAGCGCTGTAGAAGCACGGCGCTTGCAAGCGCAACCAGCCGCGCGATCGCGCCTTTCCCATAACAACCCGCCGGCGCGCGGCGCTTCGCGATTGCGGGCGCTGCGAGCGTTTGCAGCGTGGATTCCGTTTGACTTGCCCGAGCGCCAAGTGAATACAATGAATGACTTGAGACGCGCGGCGATGCGAGCCGCGACGAACGGCGCACACCGACTGCTGGGCACGCCGTGAAGGGGTTTGGACTGGACCGAGAACCGCTCGGTCGCGATGCCCGGCTCCCGAGTCTGGCGACAGCTTGAGGCGAAACGCAAGCGTGCCTCCCCGGAGGGGAGACGCCGCGGACCCCGTACGGACTGCCCCGCAACGCGCTTCGGCATGGCCGCGATTGCGGACAGGTTTGGGGAGTCCAGCGGCACGGTGCGTGCGGACTGCGGGCAACTGTGGTCCGCACGCCGTCTTGCGCGTCAGGCGCTGGTGTTCTGTCTCAGAAATTCGCGGCATGATTCCGGGGCGGCAAATCTCCGGTTCTCCCCGCAAAGCAGAGCTTTGCGCTCACCAGCTTTCAGGACGTATTTGTGAGACAGGACACTAGCCATTCCGGACCCGCGAGCGCATCGATCGATGACGGTTGGACGGATCGACCCGGGCGGGCGAACCCCGACCTGCGCGTCGGCCGTGATTTCCGAGATCGCTGCGCCGCGGCTTGCGGTGCGCAGGGTCCGCAACGTTCAACGGTCAGCGGCCGCGCTGGCGGATGCGTCCGCGAGCGCGCAGCAGCCGTCGCCGTTCACGTGGGCGACGCGCGGCACGCACAGGCAACTCGATCCGATGCTGGTGTCGGCGCGAGCCCACGCCTTCTCGAAGCGCTTGCGGACCTGTTCGGCCTCCGCCGCCTGGCCCTGCGCCGCCAGACTCTGCGCCAGGCCAAACAGCGACCAACCGTTCTCGGGCCAGATTTCGAGGTCGCGGCGATAGACCCGCTCCGCCTCGCGAAAGCGGCCGGCGCTGGCGAGAACTGCGCCGAGCGTGTGCCGCACCGGTTGAATCCACTCCGGCGGCTCCATGTATACCAGCGTGTCTTCGAGTTCCACGCCGCGGGTCAGTTCCGCCACGGCGGCGGAAACGTCCCCCCGGCGGTACGCGATCTCGCCGTCGAGCATGTGCTGCGCGATGCGCAGGATCTTTTCGGCCGGATTGACCTGCATCATGGCGCCCGCGGGAACGCGCTTGGCCGCCGCGGCGAACAGCTCGCGCTCCTGCTCGGCCGCGGAGACCTGGCCTTTGGCCGCCAGCGCCAGCCCGCGCGAGAAGTGCCACATCGCGCGCGTGATGGGCAGACCGTCGGGCGGCGCAGGCTCGCGGAGCAGCTCGTCCCAGCGGCCGAAGCGCTTCAGCGCGTCCAGGGTGATCGACATGAGCGGGTCGATCCACGGGCCGTTTTCGCGGATGAACTCGGGCGGAACGGCCGCGACCATGTCGCGGGCCGCCGAGATCGCCGCCGCGCTCCGCCCTTCCATCATCGAGGCGAAGCTCAGGAAATGCTGGTTGTGCGCCATGTACACACGGTAGAAGCCCTGCCGCGGCGAGAGCGCGCGGTAGCGGCGGTCGGCCTCGCTCGCGGCGACGTTCTGGTCGGCCGCCAGTGACCAGCGCCCGACCTGCACGTCGATATGCGCCGGCATGTGAACCAGGTGCCCGGACGCCGGCACCAGGTGTCGCAGGCGATCCGCAGCGGCGACGCCCTTTTCGGGGTGGGGCGACGCCTCGACCGCGTGGACGTAGAGGTGGTTGGCGCCGGGGTGGTCCGGAGCGAGCGCGAGCACTTCTTCCAGAACGGCGAGGATTTCGTTCGTGTTGCCCTTGGGTTGGCCGTCGCGCGTCCACAGGTCCCACGGCTGGAGGTCCATCAGCGCTTCGGCGAACAGCGTGCCGACGTCCGCGTCGCGGCGGTTGGCGAGCCATACCTCGCGCATCGCGGCCGCGTAGGCTTCATCCAGCGGGCGACGGTCGGCCGGCTGGGGGTCGGCGTAGCGCTTCGCCAGCGCGCGGATGAGCGCCTGCTCCAGCGCCTCGGCGTTCTGCATCCGCGCCGTCGCTTCCTGGAGCGCGGCCCACGCCGCCGCCGCGTGCGCGTCGTCCACGAGCGGGTTGTTGATGTGCGGGCCGTTGCACAGGGCGATGCCCCACCACGCCATGGCGCAGTCGGAATCGAGCTCCGCGGCGCGCCGGAACGAGCGAATGGCCTCGTCATGGTTGAAGGCGTACGCCCAGACCAGCCCCTGGTCGAAATACCTCTGCGCCTCGGCCGACGCGGTGCGCACCGGGCGGCCGTGCGCGCCCATGCCTTCGAAAAGTCGCGCGCCGGACGCCGCGCCGCGGCCGCCCGCCGCGCAACCCCACGCGCCCGCCAATAGCAGCGACGCACCGAAAAACAGGACTCGATTCATGTTCATTCTCCGGGAGGAACGCGAACACCCAAGCGGCTTTTAGTGCACCGCCTCCATGACGGTCAAGGCCGTTTTTTCGGCCGGGACGGACGCCCTCCCGCGACCGGTTTCCGACTGCCCTTGACCGCCGCAGCTACAATTCGAAGCCTTCCTCGGGCGACCACGCTCGAGGTACCGGGTGGGATGGGAACGAAACGCTCCCGTAATGAACTTCCAGATGTTTTCGGGCTTCTGATGCGAACCGTCGCGCAGTGCGCCGCCGCGCTGGCACTCCTCGCAGGCCCCGGTGGGTGCGGAGCACCGAGCGAAGCGGCGCTGGATTCGACTCCGTGGCTCGTGGCCGGCGACACGATCGTCGGCGAGGAGGTCGGATCATCGCTTCCGCCGGCGGTCGCGGCGGTTTCGTCGATCGCGCAGTCCGACAGCTCGCCGCCGGTTCAGCCGGCTCCGCAGCCTGCCCCGGCGGAACCGCAGTCCGACGACAGGCGGTCGAATTCCGCCGGCATGGAGCCGTCACCCGACCCGAAGCCACACCGCTGGTGGGAAGAGGACCCGACGGGCGCCGGACCCGGACCGGATGCCGTCGAGATCGTGCAGAACTTCGAGCACTTCCTGGAATACGACGGGTGGCTTCGGCGATACCTGGTGCACGTGCCGCGCAACTACGACGGCGTGACGGACATGCCGGTGGTGATCGGCCTCCACGGCGGGCTGGGTCGGGCCGAGCTTCAGCGCGCCATGAGCCGCATGAACTTCGTCGCGGACGAGGGGGACTTCATCGCGGTGTACCCCGACGGCACGGGCCCGACGGTCGAGATCGACGGCCAACCGATCGCGCTGTTGACGTGGAACGCGGGCGGCTGCTGCGGCTTTGCGCAGCAACATGGCGTCGACGACGTCGGCTTCATCGGGGCGCTCCTGGACGATCTCGCCGCGCGCTACGCCATGAACCCACGCCGCGTGTACGCCACCGGAATCAGCAACGGCGCCATGCTGGCGTACCGCCTGGCGGCAGAGCTGTCGGAACGTATCGCGGCGATTGCCCCGGTGGCAGGACCGATGATGGTCAATCCGCCCGCACCGCCGCGCGCCGTCCCGGTCATGCACTTTCACGGGTTGGCCGACCAACACGTGCCGTTCGAGGGCGGGATCGGCGAGGATGCGATCATCCCAGTCGACTTTCCGCCGGTGCTGGAGACGATCGGCTGGTGGGTGGAAGTGAACGGCTGCGCGGCGGAGCCGGTGGTGAGCGAGGGTCAGGACTACATTCGCCTCGAGTTTGCGCCGCAGTCGGACGGCGGCGCGCCGGTCGTGCTCTACGAGCTGCCCGAGGGCGGACACACTTGGCCCGGGGGCGTGGACGTCACCGCCGATCTGGGCACGGGCGAACTGATCGAGAGCGTGGACGCCAGCCGGCTCATGTGGGCGTTCTTCCAGCAGTTCGAGTTGCCGTAACCGGCCGACGATTGAACAGCCGCCGGAGCAGCCCGGTTAGCGCCCCGGACCCCGCGTCATGGTGAGGGCCGCCGCGGGCGGCCGGAGGATCTTCTGCGCAACCCGGCGCCCGCGCTACGGCAGCCACGACCACACGGCGACCTTGAAGTAGCGCGCGATCGGCCGCCACAGCGCCTGCCAGAATAGGCCGTCGTCAATCACGATCCGCGCCTGGCCGGTGAGGCCCGGCCTCAGCCGGCCGTCGAGCCGGTCGAGCTCCACCGCGATGCGCACGCGGTAGCTCTCCCGTGGGCGGGCGGACGACGTCTTGATGAGCGCCTCGCGGTCCGAGCGCACCGGCTCGACGTTCAGCTCCTCAGTGTCCGCCGCGGCCGTCGCGACGCTGGCCACGGTCCCCTCGAACAGTTCGCCGTCCAGCCCCCAGAAGCGCACCTTCACGCGCTGTCCCGGCCTGGCGAGCGTGGACATCTCGTCGCCGTCGATCAGCACGCGCAGCTTGCGCGTGTCCTGGATGGTGGCGACCAGTTCGCCGGGCTGGACCACCTGTCCGGCGCGCTGCTTGACGTTCTGGGTGACGACGTTGCCGGCGATCGGCGTCGTGATGGTGAGCAGCGCTTTCTGCTTCTCGATCGCGGCCAGGCGGGCCCGGGCGGCCTCGACGCGCGCCCGGGCGGCGTCAATCTCTTCCTTGCGCGCGCCTTCTTTCACGCGCGCGAGCTTTTCCTGCGACGTCTCGAAGAGCTTTGCGGCCGAGTCGCGCTCGATCTGCTTCTCGCGCAGGTCTTCCGAGTTGCCCTGGCCCTTGTCGAACAGGTCCTTTTCGCGGGCCAGCTCGTTCTCGGCGTACTCCAGGCGCAGCCGCCAGAGCTCGACCTCCTGCTCGGCCATGCGGATGTCCTCCTCGCGCGAACCCGCGAGGAGCAGGTCGAGGTCGGACTGCGCTTCGGCCAGCTCCGCCACGCGCTGGTCGTACAGCGGGACGATTTCGCGCCCGCTGAGCTCGGCGATCCGCGCTCCCGCCTCCACCCAATCACCCTCGGAGACGAACACGGCGACGATCTCGTCGCTCACCTGGGCGCGCACACCGTGCTCGGCGGCCGGAGCGATCGAGCACTCGCCGCCCACCTCGTGGGCGTAGGGCACGAAGCCGAGCGCGATGAGTCCGGCGAGCACCAGGAGACGGACCGGCCAGCGTACCCACCAGCGGCCGCCGCTGCGAATCTGCGACGCGGTCATGCTCGACGCCATGAGGATTCTCCCGATCGGTGTTCGATACCAGACGATGAGGGCGATGACGGCCAGCAGTGCGCCGATTCCCTGCATGCGAAAGATCAGCCAGGCCGTGCCGCCGATGATGTACGCCAGCCGCAGCAGCCAGATCCACGCGTAGCTCCCGAGCCCGTACGCGCGCAGCCAGAAGCGCTCGCGCCGCGCCAGCGGTTCGGGCGAGGGCTGAAAGTGCAGCCAGGCATGAGTCTCGGCCTGGGCGCGCTCCCACCAGCGCGGCTCGTTCGCGAGCACGCACAGGACGCGGTACGCGTCGAGCCGCACGAAAGGGTTGAGGTGGAAGAACGTCGCCACCATCCACGGCAGAATCTGGAGCAATCCGAAGATCGCGGGAAACGTGTGCGGCTCGTTCATCAGCCACATGAGTGTGTAGAGCGCGCCCAGCACGGACTGGATGACGGCCCCGGTCAGCAGCACAGTCCAGCGCCCGGTCGCGGACATGCGCCGGATCGAATCGCCCGTGTCGCAGAGGAAGAACGGCAGCAGGCCGTTCAGCCAGTAGACGCCGAACCAGCGCACCCACCCGCCCAAACGCCGACAGGCGATCGCCACCGCCAGCTCGCGCGGCAGGTTCATGAACAGGATCGTTTGCGCCAGGGAGAGCGGCAGGAGCACCCATTGCGGAACCTGCTCGGCAACGCGCGACATGTCGTACAGGTACAGCTCGAAGTTCCGCACCAAGGCGACGATCCCCACCGCGATCAGCGCCAGATACGGAACCAGGAGCAGCGGATGGACCATCCAGCCGAAGAGCACCACCGCCCAGTCGAGCCGGCGGTTCAGGCGCCGCGCCGCGCGCTCTTCCGGAGTGGCGTGCTGCGGAAGCGTCTGGGCATCGGCGTCCGGACCCGCGGCGATCGGCCCGCCGTTGGCCGTCTCCAGCAACCCGTTCCGCTCGAGCTGGTGAACAAAGTCGCGCAGGACACGGCCGGAGATTTCGCGGCCGAATCGCTGTGCGTAGTCGCGGCGGATGTCGTCCGCGGCGCGCTGGCCGTCCATCAGGTGCAGGAGTTGCCGTTCCGCGGAACTGAACGCGAACCGGCCGCCGTTCTGCGGGTCGGTGAGCACGTAGCGCGTGGGGCTCGTGCGGATGATCTCGACATCGGTGCGCAGCCGGGGACGCATAACCTCGTCTCGTTCAGCCGGGTCCAACGCCGTCCCGTCGCGCCGCCGATGGGTACGCCTCTCCGTCCGCCCCGGACGCGCGCTCTGCGGGCGCCGGTGGGCAACCGCGGAGCGCCTCGATCTGCCGGGCGAGCTGCTGCGCTTCGGCGGATTGCGCGTCCATGTCGAGGGCGGCGCGCAGCATTTCGTCCGCCTCGTCGAGCAGGCGCTGGCCCACGTAGATTCGCGCCAGGTTCAGATAGCACGTCGCCGAGCGCGGCTCGATGCGCAGCGCCGTCTGGAACGAGCGCACCGCTTCGCGCGTCGCGTCGAGCTTCAGGAACACCTCGCCCAGCCGGACGTGCGCCGTGGCCTGCGTCGGCGCGAGCTCGGCCGCGGCACGGTACTCGCGGATGGCCTCGTCGAACTCGCCGCGGGCGCGGAACAGGTCCCCGAGCGCGATGCGGTTGTTCACGTGAGTCGGGTTGAGGCGGTAGGCGACGATGATCTGCTCCAGCGCCTCGTCGGTCCGCCCCATCTCCGAAAGCAGGCCGCCGAGCTGGCAGCGCGCCCGGAAGAGCTGCGGGTTGAGCCGCACCGCCTGCTGGTAGGACGCGATCGCCTCTTCGCGGCGGCCGAGCCGCGCGAGCACCTCGCCGCGGATCAGGTGCGCGGTGTCGCGCTCCGGCTCGATGCGCACGGCGCGGTCCGCGCATTCCAGCGCGCTCTCGGGCTGCCCGCATTCGAGCCGCACATGGGCCTTGAGAATCCAGGCGCCGAGCTGCTTGGGATTCAGCGCGGTGGCGGCGTCGAGACTGGCGAGCGCCGCCTGCGTGTCGCCGTCGCGGGCCAGGATCAGGCCGCGCAGGAAGCACGCCTCATCCACTTCGGGATTGTCGCGGAGCAGCGCATCCAGCTCGGCCAGAGCCTGCTCGTTGCGGCCTTCGCCAAGCAGCCCCTTGGCAAGCGCCAGGCGCGCCGCCACCGTCGCTCCGACGGCCCGGATTTTCGGAACTTCATCTGCCATTCAGGCGTCCGGTAAACGCGCATCGTGCGCAGCGCGCGACGATGAAGGGCGGTCATTCTATCCTTTCGGCACAGCCGCAGGTATCGAACAGCCGCCTGCGTGCTGTTCTCGACGCTCGGTCCCACCGAACCCGCACTTTGCGTGACGGGGCGCGTCCGAGCCACTCCTTCTCGATCGCGGCTCGGCGGGGCGCACCCTTCACCGCCGCGGCTCGGCCAGCCGTTTGGGGCGGTGGAGATCGGGGTTTGGTCGTTCGCTCGGCCGATATCAAAAAACCCGTCGCACGTGGAATTCAGCGCGCCCGGCTGCCTAACGTTGGTCGGGAAGCAGCTCCTCCGCGGCGCGCGGGGAGCGCGGTCGCCGGCGAGGACCGAACCGCCGGTCGGAGGGTATCACCTTGCGTTCATTCTGGGCCGCCGGCCTGCTCCTGGGCTGCACAGCCGGGGCGTGGGCGGAAACGCAGATCGGGCTCGATTTCTCGCTGGTCGCGAACAGCAACACCCTGGCGCTGCTGGATTCGTTCGACGACACGCAACTCGACGAAGACTGGATCGTCGTCAGCGGGTCGCCAGGACCCGAGGCTGACGGCAAGCTCCCGATGGAAGCGGGAGACACGATCGTCCATCCGCTGATTATCGGCTTCGATCGGAACATCCTCTCGGTCGCCCGGATCGAGCTGACTGCGTTCGACGAAGGCTCCGCCGCGGTCCTGCTCCTGGGCGGCACGGAGCGCGGCAATTTTGTCGGCCTGGGGGTGACGCCGGGCTTCGCGTTCCTGTTTGATGAAGATGGGCTGCTCGGCGGGCTCGCGATCGACACCGATCCGCGCTCGCAGGTGCTGATGGCGCTGCTCCAGCTCCCGGACACGGGGAAGATGGTCGCCGCCGTGAACGGCCAGCCGTTCTACGCGAACGACGACACGCTCGGCCGGCCGCAGACCTACACGTTTGCGGTGACGCCGGAGCCCGCCTCGGCGGCCGCGTTGATCCTCGGCGCGTTGACGCTTCGTCGCCGGCGCGCCGCATAATCGGTCCTTCGTCTGCGAATTACAGGCGCGGTCGCCTTGCTTGCGCGGACAAACCGCACGCAATCGCCGGCGGAGGTCGATCTCGCCGAAACGGCGCGTGAGCCGGCGCAGGACTCGCGTGCACGCATTCCGCGCGACTCATCCTGTCGGAAAACTCAGCCCTGGGCGACCGGGACTACGGCGCAGACGCCGGCATTGACGTCGGCCGCGGCGGACTCGCCGCACCGCGCGCTTCGGCGGCGCGCCGCTGGGCGCGAGTCGGGGTTCTTTCGAGCCGCGGCTTGAGTTGTGACTCAAAAATCTCGTTGATCGGCGCGACGAGCTTGTCAAACTCCGCCTGAACCACCGCGACGCGCTGTCCTCGCTGGGCGATCTCGGCGTCCGCAAGCTCGCGGGCCGCGCGCTCGATTCGTTCGAATTCGGCGCGATGGCGATCCAGGTGCTCGTGCGCCCGCGACTGGCACTGCGCGAGAATCTCCAGGCACTGCTGCGTCTGTTCGTCGTCGAGCGCGTAGCGCTGGATGAAATCGCGCACATACGCTTCCCAAAGCCCGATCCGCGTCTCCGCCGTGCTTGTGGAGACCGCCTTGCTCAGCCGCAGACGCTGCTCCGGGTGGGCCAGAAAACCCTCGGTCCGCAGCTTCTGAAGCGTCGGGCCGTAATCGACCAGCCCCTGGTCGCGCTGCCGCCGGAAGTCTTCCATCGTCACGGCCGCCTTGCCGTCCCAGACGAGCTGGCGCATCGAACCGTCTGCGGCCATGTCGATGACCTGCATTCCCGGCTCGACGCCGATGTCCGCCAGCGTGAACTGGCGCGCGTGCTCGGGGCGGTTGAACTCGGCCTTCTCGATCTCGATTCGATACATCGGCTGGTCGGCGTTTCCGAGACGCACCTCGTACCGCGCCGGGAACCAAACGTCGTCGAACTGCTTCAGCTCGATCGTCGCGACCTGCGTGACTTCGCCGGCAGCGCCGTACTCGATTCGCTCGGCGTTCCAGCCCTTGGCGGGGTTGATGTACCAGGTGATGTGCTCGCCGACTTCGAGCTGCGCGGTGACCTTGTGGATGCCGCCTTCGACTTCCTCGCGATACGTGCGGGCGTAGCCTGGCGCGGGATATTCCCAGATCGCGCTGGGCAGGTCCGAGACGCGCTGGAAGTTCGGGTTCAGGCCCAGTGAGCGGATGTCCTCGGGCACCTGGAAGCCGAGCACCTTCGCCTCCTCCGTGCCGGCGGCGAAGCGGTTGCACGTCGGTCGCCCCTCGTCGTAGCGCGCGACGGAGTCATCCGTCCGCAGCAGCCGGCGCTCGGACGCCCGGCTCGGCGAGCCGTCGTCGTCATAGCTCACGACGCCGTCGTCATTGCGGAGCTTGGCGAAAAGGATGTCGTCGCCCGCCGAGCGAAACTGCCGACGAAGAATACGATCCCCTGCGAGCCCCCCGATCGCAACGCACCTCCACGTCACGTCGGACGATTCCATCGCGCGCCGTGCGTTCTCCATCGCTAGCAGCGTTGCGGGTTTACGATACTCCGGCGGTGACGACAGCGGCGCGAGAAGGAGGACGATCCACATGTGTGTGCACCCCAGCGCGTATCAGTCGCAGATCGCGTAGTAGTAGATGTCCCAACCCTCCTCCTTGTCGAAGAGAGCACACTGCCCGTCAAGGGTGCACGGAGACTTGCTCGTTGAGTTGCCGAGCCGGCATCGCGAAGCGTCGGCGCAATACTCTTCGCACTGATAGATCGCGCATCCCGGACCGCCGGACCACGATCGGGCTTCAATGATGCACACCTTCCACTCGCCGCCCATACAAGTGATCCCATCGCAGCCGCACGTTGGGTCTGGATTCGACATGTTGACGCATCCGGCGCACGGCCCCACCCCGGTTGTGATCCCTACACCCACGTAGGTGCAGGCTAGCACGGGGGTTACGCCCACACCAAGGGCGACGAAGAACGACGCGATCATGCGGCGCATTCGGTTTTCTCCTTGAAATCGGTTCACGGAGTCCGGTTTTGCTCGCCATGCGACAGATGAACACGGGATCGAATGTCGTCGGCTCGGGGCACCGCATCGATCCGCCGTGCCCGTACCGGAATGAACACGTGCGGCTGTTCCGGTGTCCGCAGCGGAACGAGGACGTGGCCAAACACGCGGCCCATCGGCATACGCTCGTCGACTACGGTCACGTCGACCAGCATTGCCTGCTCGGCACACACTGCGCGCACCTCGATCCAGGGCGAATCGCAGAGAGGCTCGCCAAAGTCAGCATAGGCGGAGCATAGAGCGAACGTTTGGCACGGTTGCGCATTGCGCGTCAGGTCGCCGAAGTCGAGAAAACCGGGTGTGCACGAAATCGGCTGCACAACTTCGAGATCCAACCAGCATTTGAACACTTTCCCCGCGGATGAGCGCGCGCTGATCTCCCGCCTCATGGAACCTGCGATGTGCATCGAGTCCACGGAAACCTCGATCGGGACCGACGTCCCGGCTTCAATCACAACGGGAGGGAGCGGGAGCAAAGTGGCACAACCGCACGATGATTCAAAGTCCACCAGCTCAACCGGATTGTCCGATTCATTATGAAAGTGAAGCCAAGTGCGCACGACCTGCTGTGTCGGTATCTGACCCAGGTCGATTGTCTCCGGACGGAACCCGACGACCCTGGAAGCGACATCTGCTGCCGCCAAGGTCTCGCTGCGTGCGCCGGCAAGCGCGGCAAAGAACAGGAGCAATGTTATCTGCACGGCTACGGCCCTGTTGCGTACCAGCAGAAGCTTACCCCCCCCCCGTGAGTTGTAAACCCAAAACCACGTGGGGCTCAGCCGCCGGCGCTCCACAGGATGCGCGTATCGCCGCTTACTCCGGGAGGGGACCGTGCCATGCCGGTCGCCGCAAGCTTCACCCCGCCGCCGGACGCGGTCCGAGGGCCTGCGATCGCGTACGGCGCAGGGGCCCGTACGGATCGACCCCAACCGACTGGCACGTCCGCATGAAGTGAACGACGCCCGGCGGAACCTGCACTCACCGCCACCGCCGCGCTACGTTTACGGACGCTGCACACCTGTGAATGCAGCCTTATACTCCCCCAAGGCGGCCTCGATTGGGGCGTGCCCCGGGTCGTCGGACGTTGGCGGCCGCTGCTTTCCGGCGCGACGGTCGAGCCGCATTCGAACGGAGCGAGGCGATGCGAACGTGCATTCTACTGGCGTGTGCGTGCCTGGCGGTTTCGGGAGGCTGCCCGACCGGCAGCACAACCGACGGCGGGTCCACGGTGTTTGCCCGCACGGGAAGATTCACCGGCACGCTGACGTGCACGCAGACGAATAGCGCCCCGACCAGCACGCCCGTGGACTATACGATCAACCTCGCCGTCGAAATCCGGACCAACGGCGAAATCCTCATCAACGGGTACTTCTACTACCTGGGCGCGATCAACCCGATCGTACTGTATGACTACAGCTCGACCGAAACGGTCACCAGCCTGACCGTGACCGCCGACCAGATTCTGATCCAGTCCCAGACTGAGTCGTTCCTCCAGGACGACAACCTCGCGTTCCAGGGAACGAAGACCATCACGCTTACGCCGGACGCAAGCGGCGGGCTGAACTACACCTTCCGCTGGTTCGACACCAGCCAGCCTCCCGCGGCGGCCTTCGCAGTGGAGACGAACTGCCAGGCGACGCTGGCACCGCAATGAGGGGAACTGGCGCCGTTCCGGTCAGGATCAGGCGCGCAAGCGAGCGGGGAAAGGCGACCGTCTCGCGCTTGAGTGAGGGGGGCACGCCGCGCTTTTCGTGAGCGCCGCTCTCAATACCCCGCTCCCTCGCGGCGGCGGCTCGCATCGACGGGTACGGAGTACGGACGTTGCGGCTCTCGTGGTCGCGAGCCTGCGCCAGCGAGGCGGCGACGCTCACTCGGGCAGCGCGAAGCCGCTGAAGAAATTCCACATCATCCCGCTTGCGTCCACGCTCTCAACCAGCGGGCCCGTGTTGAGGCCGGCGGTCACGTCGACGCCGCCGGGCCAGGTGTGGCCACCCTCGGGGAGAGTGATGAGCACGACCGGCGCGCCCTCGGCGGAAAGCGGCTCGTGCCGCTCCTCGATGTAATCCGTGAACGTCGTCGTCGTCGCGTCCGGGTCGGCCCCGTCGGCCTGCGCCCACCAGGCGATGGTCTCGGGAATCGAGTTCTGCTCCACCGGGTTCAGCGGGTTCTGACTCTGCCCGCCGTTGAACGGTGCGTTCTGATCCAGCAGTCCGTGGAAGTGCATCACCGGGACCGGCCGCGCGGGCTGCGGCGGGTTTTCCAGCATGAGCGAGCCGGCGACGGGCGCGATGGCGGCGATGCGGTCCGCCAGCTCCACGCCGACGCGGTGGGCCATCATCGCGCCGTTGCTCATTCCCGTGGCGTACACGCGGCGGCGGTCGATGGTGTAGTGCTCGGTCAGGTCGTCCAGCAGGGCCGCGACGAAGCCGACGTCGTCTACGCTGTTCTCCATCGCGTAGCCGCAGCAGCCCCCCGCGTTCCACGTGTAGTTGTCGCGCTCGACGCCGGGACCGGTGCCTTCCGGATACACGACAAGAAAGTCCTTCTCGTCGGCCAGAACGTCCATCTGACTCGCTTCCGCCTGCGTCTCCGGCGTCGAACTGCCGCCGTGGAAGTTCAGCACGACGGGCAGCGGCGTAACGCCGTCCCAGCCTTCGGGTTGATGCACGAAGTACCGGCGGATCGTGCGGTCGTGCAGGAGGATCTCGATCTTGTCCTCCGCGGGCAGGCCGATCGGCTGACCACCGCCTGGCGTGCCGCCGCCGCCGGGGTCATTGTCGTTCGCCGGGGGGTTGCCGTTGTCGTCGGTCGGCGTCGAAACCAGAACGATGCAGCCGGGCATCGAGAGCAGCAGAGCGGTGAGCGCCAGGGTTGTGAATCGCGTGTTCATATTGGGCGTGAGAACCTTCCCTTCCGCTCGGCTGGAGTCGACGCCGCGCCGCGGCTGTCTCAATTCTACGGCCCCGCCGGATGTCCCCGGGTTTGTGCCTCGCGGTTCTGATCGCGGCACGCTGAACGGTTGCGGTGGCCGGTCCGGCGGCATCGAGAACGATTCGCGGCTACGCGGCGAGAGCGCTTGCGCGCGTCAACCGGGCCGCGGGGAGCGCCTACCAACCGATGATGTTGTAGCCACAATCGACATAATGGACTTCGCCCGTCACGCCGCTGGAGAGCTCGCTCAGCAGGTACAGGCCGCTCCTTCCGACCTCCTCGGGCCCGATGTTGCGGGCGAGCGGCGCCTTCTCGGGGTAATGGTCCAGCATGCGCGAAAAGCCGCTGACGCCGGCGCTGGAGAGCGTGCGCACCGGCCCGGCCGAGAGCGCGTTGACGCGAATTTTCTTTTCGCGGCCGAGATCGGCGGCGAGGTAGCGGACGTTCGCCTCAAGCGCGGCCTTGCACACACCCATGACGTTGTACGACGGGATGACCTGGACCGACCCCATGTAGGTGAGCGTGAGCACCGCCGCGCCTTCGGTCAGGTGCGGCAGTCCGTGCCGGCAGAGCGCGACAAGCGAATACGCGCTGATGTCCATCGCTTGGAGGAAGTCGGCGCGGCTGGTGAGGTAGAACGGGTTGCTCAGCGCGTCGCGGCTGGCGAACGCCACCGAGTGCACCAGAAAGTCGAGCGTCCCCAGGGTCTCGCGGACCTGGTGGAACGCGGCCTGAATTCCGTCGTCGTCCTGCACGTCCATGGGCACGATGGCCTTGGCGCCGATCGGCTCGGCGAGCTGTCGCACGCGGCGCTCCATCTTGGGGTTCGGCAGGTAGTTGAACGCCAGCGCGGCGCCTTCCTTGTGAAGCTGCTCGGCGATGTGCCACGCCAGCGAGTGGTCGTTCGCGACGCCGACGATGAAGCCCTTCTTGCCGTCCATCAGACCCATGACCGCCTCCCGTGTCACCACCCGCCGGAGTGTAGTGCATGTTGCCGCCGGGCGGCAATGCGGCGCGTCGTTGCGGAACGCATCCCGCAGCCTACAATGCCTCGTTTCGCGGGCGACTCGCGCGCCGGGCGGCGCGCCGTACGCCCTGCGTCGCCCGCGGCGCGAATGCAGCATCCCCTGCGGCCCGTGCGCAATGGCGCGCCGGCCGACGTGAGGTCGCATGGAACGACGACAGCTCCTGGTCGCCCTGCTGGCTGCGATCGCCGTGTATTTCGCGTACATGACGATCTACAACTGGCTCATGCCCCCCCCGCCGCCCCTGGCGACCCGGCCAGCCGGTCCGACGCCCGCGGCTGCGAGGGAACCGGGGCCGGCGAGCACGGGGACCGTCACCATGGCGACGGCGGCTGCGACGCGCGAATCGCTTTCTTTTTCCGCTGGCGCCCTGGCCGAGCCGGTCGTGCTCGGCGGGCAGCCGGGCGACGCGCTGCGCGTCACGCTGACGCCGCGCGGCGCCGCGGTCGCCAGCGTTCACCTGACGCGCACCCGCAAGGGTCGGTACGTTCACGCCGAGACGCCCTCGCACAAGGAGCCGTACACGCTGGTCCGACCGGTGCCGACCGCATCGGGCGAGATCAACTCGCTTGCGACGGCGCGCATCTGGGTCCCCGAGCTGTTCGGCGCGGAGGCGCGCCGCCTGGACGACTTCGATTGGGAGCTGAGCGCCAGCGACGCCGCCAGCGCGACGTTCGTCACGACGCTGCGAGACTCCGACGGCGCGGCGTTGCTGCGGCTCGCGAAGTCGTATCAGCTTCTTTCCGGCGGTCCGCTGATGCGCACGGCCCTGGACGTGGAGAACCTCACCAACCGCACGCTCGAAGTGAGCGTGGAGGAGCTGGGACCGTTCGGCGTGGCGCGCGAGCAGGCGCGCTCCGAGATGCGGCGGCTGCTGGTCGCGGGACGCGACGCCGATGGCGCGCTGCACATCACCGGCAACACGCAGCGCACGAACCTCAAGAACCTTGACGAGACCAAAGTCGGCTCGTCCGACGACGAAAAACGCTTCGTCTGGACGGCGTTGGTCAACAAGTATTTCGGCGTCTTCGTGCGGCCGCTGCCGAGCTCCGGCGACGCGGTCAAGTACGTGCTTTCCGTCACGGCCAGTCGTGGCGCCGCGGACATCGCCGACAACGCCCCGGGCGGCGTGCTCGGCCGCATCCGCACGAAGCCCGAAAAAGTCGCGGGCGGCGGACGCCTGGAGTACGCGTTCGAGGTTTACGCCGGGGCCAAAGACCCGGACGAACTGCGCGCGGCGAACCCGGCGTTCGCCGATCGGGCGCAGATCGGATACGTCACGGCGCGCGACGTGGACTCGCAGTCGTGCTGCCCATGCCAGTTCGCGTTCCTGACGGACGTGATGGGCGGGCTGCTGGAGTTCATCTACACCGGCGTCCGCAACTACGGGATCGCGATCATCATCCTGGTGATTATTGTGCGCACGCTGCTGCACCCGCTGAGCGTGTTCCAGCAGAAGGCGATGTACAAGTCCAGCGAGGCGATGGCCCGCATCCAGCCCAAGCTCCAGGCCCTCAAGGAGAAGTACGCCAACGACCGGGCGCGCCTCAACCAGGAGTCGATGAAGCTCTACGCGGAGGAAGGCGTCAACCCGGCCGCGAGCATGGTGGGCATGGTGCCGCTGTTCATCCAGATGCCGATCCTGATCGCGCTCTGGACCGCGCTGAGCAACGACGTGCACCTGCGGCACGCGCCGTTCGACGGCTGGTGGATCAAGGACCTCTCGGCGCCGGACGCGCTGGTCGCGTTCGATCCGCCGGGGCTGACGATCCCCGTTCTCGGCTGGCTCGTTCCCTTCATGTTCGCGAACATCTCCTCGCTCAACCTGCTGCCGGTTCTCATGGGCGTGAGCATGTGGCTCCAGCAGCGCTACATGCCCAAGCCGCACATGCAGGCCAAGCTTGACGCGGCCCGCAAGCCGAACCCCGCCCCGTCCGGCGGCCTTTCGCCGGAGGACCAGCTCCGCCAGCAGCAGATGATCGCCAACATGATGATCATCATGTTCCCGCTCATGTTCTACTACATGCCCAGCGGCCTGAACCTGTACTGGATGGCCACCAACGTCTTCGGCATCATCGAATCGCTCATCGTCCGCAAGCAGATTCGTCAGGAGAGGGAGCGCCGCGAACGTGAAGGCCCGAAGCCTGCCGCCCAAAAGACCAGCTTCGTGACGCGCATGCTCCAGAGCATGGCGCGGCAGGCCGAGGAGCTCCAGAAAAAGGCCGACGAGCTCAGCGAACACGACAAGCGCACCGGCCGGGCCCGCGGCAAGGGCCAGGAAACCGAGCGCGACAACGACAAGGGAAAGCGCTGATGCCGGCCGACGCGGGCACGCTGCGCATTCTGGCCGAGCAGGCCGCGCGCCGCGGCGGGGAGATCGGCCGCGCCGCGTTCGGCACGCGGCCCGACCTGCGCTTCAAGGCCGACCGCAGCGAGGTCACCGCGATTGACATCGCCGCCGAGCGGGCCGTGATCTCGCTGATCCGGGCCGAGCGACCGCAGGACGCGTTCATCGCCGAGGAGCGGACCGCGGACAGCGACGGTCCCCGGCCGGGAGACGCAGAGATCTGCTGGGCGATCGACCCCGTGGACGGGACGCGCAATTACGTCCGCGGCATTCCGGTCTTCGTGTGCTCGGTCGCGGCGCTGCGCCGCGGCACGCCGATCGCGGGCGCGATCTACGACCCGTTGCACGATGCACTGTATTCCGCCGACGCGGACGGACCGCTGCTCGTCAACGGCCAATCCCAGCCGGACCTCGCCGCCGCGGATGCGGACGGTTACCGCCAAGCGGCGCGCGTGCTGGCCGCGATTCCGAGCCTGCCGCACCGCCGGTTCCTGCCCACCGTGCACCGGATGATCGAGCGCTTCGTGGTGCGGACGTACGGCTCCGCCGCGATGCACCTGGCGTGGATCGCTACCGGCCGCATCGATGCCGCGCTTCAGGACAACCCCAAGCTCTGGGATGTGGCGGCGGGCTGGCTGCTGGTTCAGCGCGCCGGCGGGCTGGTGACGCGAACCGACGGGCAGGCGATGTTTCCGATCGACCTGGCTTCGTACGGCGGCGAAGACCTGCCGCTCGTGGCGGGCGCCCCAGCGCCGCATGCCGCGTTGCTGTCAATCGTTGAGTCCGCGCTGGCGTGTTCGGACTGAACGGGCCGAATCCCGCCGCGGTGTGGCGACGTCGCGCGGCGCTCCGCCCCACTGGCGGCATGCTGAGTCCGCATTCCGCGGCCGAAGCATCTCTTGCGTAATGCTGAGCGTAAGTCGCTCGGTCCCCGGCGAGCCGCCTGCGGCAGGCGCGCAAAAAACAGATGGAAGGTCTAGCCGTGGCGCGTTAGATCCTTCCATCTTGCTCGCGGCGCTCGCGCGCCGCATGTCGAAACACAGCGAATTATCGGTTTCTCGATTTCACAATGTAGCGAGACGCGCTGTCGAAATCCACTCTTCGACGCGCTGAAACGCTGAAAATCTTTCCGCCGCGCCTGGCGCGGCGCGAGCCGCGCGCCGGCCGCACTCAACCTCGCACGTGTCCCGACATGCGAGCACGAACATCCGAATTCGACGCGCGACGCCGGCGTGCGACGGTCGCAGAGTTCGGGGCCGCGGTGGGTTTTTCGTTGGAGCCAAAGCTCGGTTTGGTTACCATGTTCGTTGCGCTGCGGTCGCCGCCCGGCGCCGCGCCGACCGGTCCGGTCGGTTGCGGCGAGGCTGCGGCGGCCGGCGAAATACTCCAGCAGCCCGCTGTCAGTCGGAACCGGGGACCGGCCCCCGGCCGGTCTTGTGACGGGTTCGGAGACCCGTCCCCGCAGTCACGGCCGGCTTCCGCACACCGGGCGTATGCACAAGTGGAACCGGGAGGAAGCATGAGAACACAATCCATTCAGACACCGTTCGCACGCGGCGGCGCCGTGATTCTGGTTGCGGGAGGGCTCGTTTTCTCCGCATCGGCGCAAATGAGCGAGCGCGCGGCGTTCGTCGCCCACAATTACAACCTGGCCGGAAGCGTATCCTCGTTCCGGTTCAACGCCGGCGGCCAGCCCGTGCTGGTCGACAACGTCGCGACCCCCTCGACCAACGCGTACGCCATCTCGCTCTCGCCCAGCGGGCAGCACCTGGCGGTCAGTCACGCCACCGGCAACGACGACTTCGAAGATCTCGACATCGTCGGCGTCGCCGCGGACGGCTCGCTGACGGTGCTGCGCACGTTCCTGGTGGACGATTCTCCGCTGGATGCCGAGTGGATCACGGACGAGCTGCTCGCCGTGACCAAAACGAACGTCTCGCTGACGAACCAGATCGTGATCTACCGCTTCAACGCCGAGGAACTGGCGCTCACCGAGATCGACCGCGAGAACCTCGCGGGCTTCAGCACCAACATCGCGGTCCACCCGAGCCGGCAGTACATCTACGTGCAGTCCACCGGTCCGAACACGATCCACTGCTTCAGCGTCGCGGCCAGCGGCGCGCTGACGCAGATCGAGGCCCAGTCCACCGGCTCGTACTACCCGCTGGGAATGTCCGTCACGCACGACGGCACGAAGCTCTACGCCACCGGCGGCATCAGTGGCACCGGGCACGAGGTGATCGGCGCTTCGGTCAACGCGGACGGCTCGCTGACGATGCTCGGCACGTCGCCGTACAACTCGCCCGGCACGTCGCCGAAGGACACGTCGATCACCGCGGACGACGCGTACGTGTTCGTCGCGCACGGCACCGACGCGACGGTGCGCTCGTTCGCGCTGGACGGCGAGACGGGCGTGCTGACGTACACCGGCAACTCGTTCGACGTGGGCTTGCAGGGTTCGCTCGGCGACGCGGTCGTGCTCGACGAGCTGCTGCTCGTGACGGACAACACGACCGCGACGGACGGAATCAAGGGGCTGTACGCGTTCACGATCCACGCGAATGGCTCGTTCACGTCGAACGGGCCGATCGTGGACACCGGCAGTTCCGTGCCGCAGGAGATCGCGGTGTGGTCGCCGGCCGCGCCCTGCCCGGCCGATCTTGACGGCGACGGCGACATCGACCTGGCCGACCTGTCGGAGCTGCTGACGCACTTCGGCGGCGCCGGCACGCCTGAACAGGGGGACCTCGACGGCGACGGCGACGTGGACCTGGCGGACCTGTCGGCGCTGCTGGAGGTGTACGGAACAAGCTGCTGAACGGAGGAATAGAACGCGACCGGGCAGCCGCCCCGGGGGACCCGGCGGACGCGCGGCAACGCGTGCGAATCTCGTCAGGTTGATCGCGCACGGACCGGCGGCGCGGTGGTTTCCTGAAAGTCGGCGAGCGCCGACTTTACACGCGTCGGGTGCGTGTCGCGGGAAACGGAGGAGGATGAAATGGGCAAGTCGCTAGGCATTCCTGCCCTCGGCGCCGCGGCCCTGTTTTCGGCCGCCGCCGGCGCGGGCACATTCCCGATCACGCCGTTGCTCTTGGAGGGCGACCTGGTGCCCGGCGTGGGGAACGTCACGACCATCGACAACATCGCGGTGAACAACAGCGGCCAATGGATGGTTGAGGCCGACACGAACAACGCCGACACGAACACCGACTCGGTGCTGATGCGAACCGGCGCGCTCCACCTGCGGGAGGGCGACCCGATCGCCCCGGCCGGCGCGTCGATCGGCAGCTTCGACAGCATCAACATCAACAACGGCGGCAACAGCGGCTGGAACTTTTTCCTGGACGGCACGGGCAGCACGTCCACCGACTCGGGCGTGTACTTCAACACCACGCTGCTGATCCAGGAGAGCAACCTCGCCACCGCCCCGGGCTTCTCGCCCGGAACGCCGTACATCGGCTGGTTCGAAGTCAAGATCAACAACAACGACGACATGCTGATGATGGCCAGCGTTGACGATCCGGCGATCGCTTCGACCGTGGACCGGGCGATCGTGAAGATCAACCCGGTCAGCGGCGTGCAGACGCTGCTGGCCAAGGAGGGCGACGTGCTGCCCGGGCAGGCCGGGGCGGTCGAGGACTTCGGTACGGGGCCGCACACGTTCGCCTACAACGACAATGACGACGTGATGTTCTTCGCCGATGTCACCGGCTCGACCGCCACCGATGGCCTGATCTACCTGAACAGCGCGATCCTGGCGCAGGAAGGCAGCCCCTCGCCCGTCGCGGGACGCAACTGGTCCGGGCTGTCGTCGCCCGAGCTCGACATCAACAACAGCGGCGAGTACGTGTTCAGCGGAACGCTGGACGGCGACACGAACAGCAACCTCCTCATCGTCAAGAACGGCGCCAAGTTCGTGCAGGAGGGCGACAGCCTGCCGTCGATCGGCGCGTTCACGTTCACCAGCTTCGGCAGCGGGCCGATCGAGATCGACGACAGCGGCAACGTGCTGTGGTACGGCGACTGGAACGACGCCGACACCAACGTGGACGAGGGGCTGTTCTGGAACGACGTTCTCATCGTGCAGGAAGGCGTCACGACGATCGGCGGCGTGCTGGTCGATACGCTGCGCGGCGTCGAGGACGGCTACCACATGAGCGACAACGGCCGCTACGTCATCTTCGAGGCCATCCTCGTGAACGGCATCGAGGGCGCGTTCATGATCGAGGTCCCGGAGCCGGCGTCGGCGCTGTTGCTGCTGGGCGGGCTGGCGCTGATGATCCGTCGGCGTTAAGTGAAGTGCGGCGGGACGCATCCTCCCGGTACGCAAGAACGCCGCGGAAGCTCGAAGCCTCCGCGGCGTTCTTTTTTTCTCAAGCGTACACGTAGCGTCGGACCTCCGTGTCCGACGGTGAACGCTGCGTCGGACTCGGGGGTCCGACGCCACGTCCTCACCGGCTCTCTGCTAGCACGGCAAGCCGAAGTCCTCCAGCATCGCCGAGAGATCGGCCAGGTCGATGTCTCCGTCGCCGTCCAGGTCGCCCTGTGCCGGCGTGCCAGCGCCGCCGAAGTGCGTGAGCAACTCGGACAGGTCCGCCAGGTCCACGTCTCCGTCGCCGTCGAGGTCCGCCGGGCAATCCGGCACGCAGACGAAGTCAGCGGCCAGGAAGTCGTCGATCGCGGCCTCGACCAGCGAGGGATTGATCACGTCGGACGCGACGAACCGCAGCCGCACGTTCGCCGTCGGCGTCACGAAGTCGCTGACGCGGAACTGGTGGAAAATCCACCCGCCCTGCGTCTCGGCGCCGCTCGGCCCGACGGTTTCGGCGTTCACCCAGGTCGAGCCGTCGTTCGTGATGTCGACCAACAGCGTGTCCTCGTTCGGGCCGCTGCCGGCGCTGTTGCTGTACCAGCGCCAGTAGCTGATGTCGGCGTCCTTGCCGGCCAGGTCGATCACCGGGCTGTACAGCGTGGTCTTGCCGCCGTCCACGTCGTACACGCCGGCGGTCGCGCCCGCGCGGCTGTCCGTCACCCAGCACGCCACGCCGGCGGCGGTGTGATCGTCCTCCGGCTGCACTTGCACGCTGGCGTTGACCGTGCCCTGCGGATCGGCGCGGTCCCAGATGCCCAGCGTGGCCGTGTCGTCCGGCGCGCCGACCGACCAGCCGAGGTCCGTCTCCATCGCGTCCTCGAAGTACACCTCGTCCACGCCGACCGCAGCGGTAAACACTGACGCCGGCGCCGTCGGCGGCTCCGTGCGCGTGCTGCCGCCGTCGCCGGACGCGGTGATGTAGAACTCCGGCGTGTCGCCGCAGCTCGGCGGCGGCAGCGTGGCCTGGTAGATGTCACCGCCCACGGGCGCAAGCAGCGAGGTCTGGTAGGAACCGCCGTCGTAGCGGTAGACGAGCTGAAGGCTGGCCGGCACCAGGTTCTCCGTGCCGGGGACGATCTCGACATCGAACGACGTGGAGACGCCCGGCGCGAGTTGCGTCGGTGCGCCGTTTGGCAGGTCGATCGTCAGCGGCGGTAGATCGGGCGAGACGTCGCCCGTGACTGCGATCGAGTAACCCTGGAGTCCAACCGTCACGGCGGTGGCCACAACCCGCACCGTCCAGGTGCCGGTCGCCGGGCTGTTCACGTGAACTTGCTCCACGTTGTTCTTGTCATCGCGCGTGCCGCCGGGAACCGAGATGCCGCCGCTGAATACGTTACCCCTGTAGAGCGTGGCGTCCGGGGCGTAGACCTCCAGATCGAGGTCGTTGATGTCTGCCGGGTTCGCGCCGGAGGCGGCCGGCGGATCGGTCCAGACCAGCGTCACCTTGAGCTTCTCGCCCGAGCCCAGCACATCAATCTGCCGCTCGTAGAAATTGCCCGTGCTCAGACCGTTCGCATTGCGCACGTCCTCGACGACCAGCTTGCGCGTGTCGCCGGGGAAGTACAGCGCGTCTCCCGCCAGCACGCGGCCCCAACCCTCGGTGTTGCTCGGGTACCCGCTGACGCCGGTCATGTCCACGGCGGAGTTCAACAGCACGGCCTTCACCAGCGCGCCGCTGGGCGTGAACTGGTCGTCTACGGATGCGACTCCCGTCGGATAGAACCCGTCGGTGAAGTACTGGCGAACGAGGCAGCCGGTTCCGCAAACCGCTGGGCTGGCCATCGAGGTGCCGGTGAGCGAGGTCGTCGAGCAGGACGTGCCGGCCGAGGCCGAGACGGTGCTGCAACCCGGCGCGTATATCTCGGGCTTGCGGCGGCCGTCGTTGGTTGGTCCGGCGCCGCCGGAGCAGTGGTTGGCCTGGTTCGGCGTGTCCTGCGAGGCACCCACCGCGACGAGGTTCTTGGCGTTCTCGGGGTTCTTGAGGCTGCTGGTGTTCGTAACCGCGAAGAAGACGAGCGAGTCTTCGAAGTCGTAGCTGAAGCGGTCGATGCCGCGGCAAAGTCCGTCGTACTGCACGGTGCCGTCGTTGCCCCAACTGTTCGTGTGCATGCGCGCGCCCTGGTTGTGGTGCTGCAAGAGCGTGTTGTACATCGCCGTGTCCGTGAACGACGGGATGTCGTCGAACGCGATCTTGCCCAGGTAGGCGATTCCGCGCGTGGCCGTGCTGTCGCCGTTGTCCCCTACGGCGGTCCCCGAGGTGTGCGTGCCGTGCAGGTCGGCGCCCTGCGACGTGTTGTACGCGACGATCTTGCGATGATCGGGACCGGGCGGCACGGTGTCGTCGAAGGAGCAGTGGTTCACGTCGAGCTTGCCGTCCATCATGCCCACGATCTGGCCTTCGCCGTGGATGCCGTTGTCGTACAGCGGCGTCACGTTGGTCACGTTGCTCTGCACGATCCAGCGCGTGGTGTTGTTGCGCAGCGTAACCTCCGGCATCTCCTCGACGAACTGAATCGCCGCGACGCCCGCGAGCGCCGGCAGCGTCTCGGCCGGCAGCAGCGCGGTGACGACCCAGTTCGGCCCCATCTCATATGCGTTCGTCACCTGGACCGCGCCGACGCTCTCGATGTCATTGAGCGCCAGGTCGACATCCATGCCCGGCAGCAGCGTGATGTCCACCGCCACTTGTCCGGCCGCGGCCAGCTCTCGCCGGAACTCGGTGAAATACTCGCGCTGGCCGATGCCCGGCGCGATCCGCCAGCCCGACTGGTACTCCCCCACGAACGCCAGCTCCGAAACGGCCGCAAGTGCCGCGGGCGACACGCCGCTCAGGTCCACGATGTACGTGTTCGGCGGCAGGTAGTTCTCGCCCAGCGCGACGCCGATCGCGCCCAGCCGCGCCGCGAGCTCGGCCGTCACGGTCTGGCTGAGCTGAAGCACGTAGCGCCGGTCGGCGCGGAAGGCGGCTGGGGGCTGCACGAGCAGGTTGGGAAGCGCCCGCAGGTCTGCGTCACCCACCGCCAGTTGCAACGGCGCCGGAGCGGGGCGGAACGCTCCGCCGGGACCCGCATCGGCGCGGGCTGTTCCGAACATCAACGTCCCGCCAAGCACGGCCGCTGCGGCGCTCGACAGGATCACTCGAACTGTGTGCGTCTGCATGATGCGCTGACCCTCCGAAAGGTTTTCTGCGGGCGTTCGGCTCGCGAAACGCAATCCGTGTGTACCCGCCGCCTTCGCGGCGCCGTCGACCGGGTTCGGCGCTCCGCCGAAGCTCCAAGGGGACGGCGGCCGCGCGGTCGGTGGCGCGTCGCGCCGCTGCGGCGGTCCGAAAAACTGGGAGCCGTGCGTACGATCGCCGGTTGAGCCGTCCGGCTGCCCCTCACACGTGATTGCTACCAAGTATAGCCGGATCGCACCTCAAACGCGAGGATGCGTTTCGCGCTCGCGCTGCGTGCCGCCGCTGACGCGGTGCGCCGCAGCGGAGACATCTGTCTTTCCGACGCATCCGGCGCGAATGCGCACGATGCCGCGGGCGACGCCCGATAAGCGGCGAGCGGCGACGGTCGCGCGCCCGACTGCGCGGCGGCCGGGTGCACGGCTTTCCCTGCCGAAGTCTGCGGTTACAGTGTGCTGCATGCTGTCGCACACAGAAGAGTCCGTCCGCGCCGAGGTGCGCTGCGTCCGCGAAGTCCAACTTCACGCCGCCGTGGAGCGCATCGCGCAGTGCCGTGATTTCTATGCGGACGTTTTCGGACTGGTACCCTGGCCCGCGGCGCAGCAGATTCCCGGCGGGCTGGGAATCGGCGCCGCGCGGCGCGGGATCTACCTCCAGTTCCGCCACGATCCGGCGGTCGACCCGAAGCGCGTGCGGTGCTCGCTGGCCGTCAGCGATCTCGACGCCTTGGCGCGCCGTCTGGAGCGGCGCTCGATCGCGTTCGAGCGCTCGCGCGGGTTTTACCTCTGCGACGACTGCCTGGTCCTGTCCGATCCGACCGGACACCGGCTCGCGGTGTGGCGGTCGCGCGCGATCTGAATGACTGCATGACGCGCCCCGGGCGACGGGCTACACTGTGGCCGTCACTGGCTTCCTTGTATCCGACGCGGCCGCATGAGCATCAACGTCCCGAACCAGATCACGCTCGCCCGGCTGCTGCTGACCGGCGTGTTCTTCGTGCTGCTCTCACTGTACTCCGCGCAGCACGGAGCGCGCGACGCCTGGAAGCTGGAGTGGGCGTTCTGGGTGTTCCTGCTCGCGGCGCTTTCCGACGTGGTCGACGGGTGGCTGGCCCGGCTGCTGCGGCAGGTCACGGCGTTCGGCCGCGTCGTGGACCCGATCGTGGACAAGGTCATGGTCTGCGGCGCGTTCGTGTTCTTCGCCAGCGACGTGTTCTACGACCCGGGCCGCGGTCAGAACCTCACCGGCGTGGCCCCCTGGATGGTGGTTGTGATCCTGCTGCGGGAGTTCACCGTGTCCGCCATCCGCGCGTTCAGCGAAGCGCGCGGCGTGGACTTCGCCGCCCGCTGGGAAGGCAAGTTGAAGATGTTCGTGCAGTCGGCGACGGTCTGCGTCGTGCTCGGCGTGCTGGCCTGGTACCCGCAGACGCTCGCTTGGCTGCGCGCCGCATGCGTGTGGCTCACCGTGGCCGTCACCGCGTGGTCGATCCTCGCCTATCTCAAGCGCGGCGCCGGCCTGTTCCTGGCGCGTGAAGCGCTCGCCGACGGCGCCGCGTCCGAAGACCCGCTCGAAGAGCCGCCTGCGGCGCCGATCGCGTCCGCCCCGGCGCCCGGCGGAGGGCCGGGTCGTTGAGTGTTCCGGGCGATCGCCTCCGCGAAGCGTGCGTCACGGTCCTTTTCAGCGGCCACCTGCGCCCCGCGAACGCCACGTGGGGTTCGCTGGCCGCGACGCTGCTGTTTCTCGCGGTGCACGGCGCGCTGGCCGCAGCCGGCGCGGCGCGCCCCGTTGCGAACTTCGTGGTGATTCCGCTCGGCGTGGGGCTTGCGGGCGTGCTCTCTGTGCGGCTCGGGCCGTGGGCCATCGCACGTTTTCGCAGCACCGATCCGAAGCCCTTCGTGCTCGACGAACTGGCGGGCCAGTGGATCGCGCTGTTCATGCTGCCGCTCGCGCCGTCGGCGGGCGCATTCGAGCTTGCTTGCGTCGCGGCCGGTCAATGGCTGCTGTTTCGCATCTTTGACGTGCTGAAGGTCCCGCCCGCGGCGCAGCTCGAACGGCTGCCGGCGGGCTGGGGGGTCTTGTGCGACGACCTGGCGGCCGGCGTCTACGCCAACCTGGCCGGCCAGGCGCTATGGCGCTGGACGCCGCTGGGCGCGTGGCTCGGCCTGGCGGCGAGCTGAACGCGCGTGCGAGCGCGGGAGCTTTTGTGACCGACCTGATCCGTGCGGTTCTGCTGGGCGTCATCGAGGGGCTGACGGAGTTCCTGCCGGTCTCGAGCACCGGCCACATGATCCTCGCGCTGCCGCTGCTCGAGGTTGACGCCGGGCTTCCCCGCTGGCGCGTGTTCCTGTTCGTCAGCCAACTTGGTGCGATCCTGGCGGTCGTGGCGTACTTCTGGCGCGACCTGTGGCGCCGAACGCTCCACTGGCCCGGCGGGTTGCAAACGCACGTCTTCACGAAGCTCGCCGCCGCCATGATCCCCACCGTCCTGCTGGGGCTGCTGGGCAACGATTTCATGGAGACGTACTTCGAGAACGCCCGAACCGGCCCGCCGGCGACGGCGATCGGGCTGATCGTCGGAGCCGCCGCGATCGTCTACATCGACCGGCGGTTTCGCCGCGCCGGCGAGCAGACGCTCGACGACGTGTCGCTGCGGCAGGCCTTCTGGATCGGCGTGATCCAGTGCATCAGCATGTGGCCCGGAGTCTCTCGCGCGGGCGCCAGCATCATGGGCGGCATGGCGCTGGGCTTGACGCCGCAAGTCGCGACGCAGTTCTCATTCTATCTGGCGATTCCAACCATGCTGGCGGCCGGCGCGCTGCGGCTGTGGAAGTACCGCGCGGACCTGACGGCGGACGCGGCCGGCGTGATCCTGGCCGGGACGCTCGCCGCATTCGTCACCGCGCTGCTGGTCGTCGCCGCGTTCCTGAACTACGTCCGCTCGCGCAGCTTCGCCCCGTTCGCCGTCTATCGCGTGGCGCTGGGAGCGGGCGTGCTGGCGTGGTACTGGCTGGGGTGAGGCCGGCCGCCGGCGTGCGCGCGCAATAAACGCGGGCGATGGGGCCTACGCCGACCCCGTCGCCCGCATGACACATCGAAGAAGCCGAAGATCGTGAACTCAGGCCGGCCGCCGGCGTGCGGCCATCACGGCGGCGCCGCCGATCAGCAGCAGGAGCGATGCCGGCTCGGGAACGACCCGCGCCGAGGACGTGAACGCGGAGGTCCACGTCGCGCCCGTCGGAGTCATCACCATGTTGGCGAAGCCGAACGAGAACTGCTCGAGCATGAGCGGCATCGGCCCGGCGGCAGGACCGGAAAACGTCACGTCCTGCGCCCGGAACTCGCTGGCGCCGAATACAAACGGCTGGACCAGCGTGGCCGACAGAAAGTCGATTTGAAACACGAGCGAAGCGCTCGAATCGAAGAACTCGATCGTCCCGCCGGAAAGTCCGAACGCGCCGTCATACGTGAGCGGCGTCATCTCGAACGTCGCGTCGGGATGCACGCCGCTGATGTATGGCGTGACAAGATCGAGTCCGGTCCCGTCCCAGCCGCCGGTAAACGTCGAGCCGTCAAGCTCGAACAGCGGCGTGGACGCATCTTCCGCCGGGTCGCTGAACGTCGCGATCGTCACGCTCTGGGCGGACGCTTGGCTGACGAACAGTGCTGTTGCGACCACGCCGGCCAGTCCGAAGAACTTGCGCATTACTTCTCCCCTTCCTCCTGGTGAGATTCACGCGAACCAGTGATGAGAAGGGTGATACGCCCGCCCAATCGGGGCAGAATGCTCCCTCCTCGATCAACGCTAGGTCGCCTCGAAACCGGAAGTCAAAGTCCGAGCACGAAAAAGATGGCCGGAGCGAAGAGCATTCGCGATGAGACACGGCTGTCCGCGTGTTATCCGTCGCAAAACGGCACGCGCGGCAAAACAAAGCGCGGGCGATGGGACCGGTAACCGGTCCCGTCGCCCGCGTGACACGTCGAAGCGGTCAGAGGTTTGGCGCTCAGGCCATCCGCCGCCGCGCCACCATGATCAGCGTTCCGCCGATCAGCAGCATCAGCGAGGCCGGCTCGGGCACAACGCGCGCCGACGACGTGAAGTCGGCCGTGTACGTCGCGCCGGTGGGCGTGGTGACCGGGTTCGCGAAACTGAACGCGAACTGCTCCTGGTCCAGCGGCAGCGCTCCAGCCGCCGGGCCCGAGAATGCCACGTCCTGCGCGGCAAACTCGCTGGCGCCGAAGACGAACGGCTGATCCAGCGTCGCCGCCGAGAAGTCCACTTGCAGGACCAGCGAGGCGGACGAGTCGAAGAACTGGATCGACCCGCCGGAAAGACCCACGAACCCGTCGTAGGTCAGCGGCGTCATCGTGAACGTGGCGTCCGGATAATTGGCCCCGATGTAGGGAGCATCGAGGTTCAGTCCCTCGTCAGCCCACCCGCCGGTGAACGTGCTTCCGTCGAGTACGAAGAGCGGCGTCGAGGCATCCAGGGCCGGATCGGCGAATGTGGCGATGGTCACCGTCTGGGCGGACGCATGGCCCGCTGCCAGCGCCGCAACGATGAAGCCCGCAAGTCCCAACTGTTTGCGCATTCTGTCTCCTCCTCCTCCCAATCTCTGGTGTTATCGATAAAACCGAGTGAGAAGGGTTCTACACCGGTCCAGACCGGGGCGCGATGACCCCTCCTCGGTTGACGCTAGGCCGCGCCGAAAAGCGAAGTCAACCGCGGGCGAAAAAAAACAGCCGAACCCGCGCCTGCTGCTCTGGCGTCGTCGCGGCGCCTTCGCGCGCACGCGGCGAGCGGCGATGATCGGGGCGCGTGCTGGCCGATTCCCGGCAGCGCAGCACCGAATTGGCGCCGCGCCGGCAAATGCGGAGCGGGGCGAGACGGCGGGCCGCTCATGTTCGACGAAGCACAATGGTCACAATTATGCAGCGGCGTCGATTGCCCGCTCTGCGACCGTGCGCGGCTCGAAGTTCCAGGCGAGCGAACCATCGTGGCCGAACTCGCGTCGGGCGTCGTCGTGCTACGCAACGACGCCGACTTCCGCGGCTACTGCATGCTCGTTCTGCGGCGGCACCGCGTTGAGCTTTTTGACCTGCCGGCGGGGGAGCGGCGGGATTTCATCGAGGACGCGTCGCGGCTGGCGCGTGCGATCCAGGAATGCTGCGGTCCGGCCAAGCTCAACTACGCGATGCTCGGGAACGAAGTGCCGCACCTGCACTTACACATCATTCCGCGCTACCCGGACGACGGCTGGTGGGGGCGTTCGCCGTGGGCGCGTCCGGACGCCCAGCGACGCTTGTTGGCGCCGGACGGTTTTGAGCGGCTGGCGTCGCCGTTGCGCAACGCGCTGCGCTGACGCTGGCGGTGCGCAACATGACAAGCGCTGAGGCACCGGTCTCCGAGCCGGACGTTCTTGTCGGACTCGGAGGTCCGACGCTGCGTGCTCGCGGCGCGCGCGGCGGGCGGCCGGCCGCCGATCGCTACACGTCCATCGCCGGGTCGAACAGCCGCGCGTGCTCGCGCAGGCAGAAGCGGTCCGTCATGCCGGCGATGTAGTCCGCCGCGACGCGCGCCGCGCCCTGCTCCGCCACGCGCGACGCGTAGCGCGGCGGCATGAGCGTGGGCTCGCTCACGTACGCCGTGAACACGTCCCGCACGATGCGCCTTGCCTTGCTGTCCATGCGCACCAGACGTTGGTTGCGATACAGCCGGCGCAGAAGGAAGTCGTTCATCTGGTCGAGCTGTGCCTCGGTCGCGGCGGGCAGGGCCACGCCAGCGCCGGCAGCGCCAGCCGGCGCCGCGGCAGGCGGCGCCTGCGCTCGGCGGCACGACTCGGCGACCGCGTCGGCGATCAGCCGGGTCTGAATGCGGTCCACCGTGGGCCGGAGCGTGCTGCGCCAACCGAGGGCGTCGCTGTCGCCGCGCGGCGCCGTCGCGTCGCTCCAGAGTGGAAGCTCCGCGAGTTCAGCCGGGTCGATCAGATTGGCGTACAGCCCGTCCTGGAGGTCGTGCAGCGTGTACGCCAGCCGGTCGGCAAGGTCCGCGATCAGTCCCTCGCGCGGCGGCGGGCGGCCGTCCTGGAGCGGGTGCGTGCCGGGCCGGTCGAACGCCGTGGAGTGCTTGGCCATGCATTCGCGTACGACGCGCGTCAGGTTCAGCCCGCGGAAGTCGGGGTACGGGTGCTCGAGGTGCTCGACGGTCCGCAGCGCGTGGGCGTTGTGCTCGAAGCCTTCCCGCCCGTCGGTGTGCAGCCGCACGCACTCGTCGAGCGCGCGCTCGCCGGCGTGGCCGAACGGGGGATGTCCCAGGTCGTGGCCCAGCGCGACGACTTCGGCCAGTTCGGGATCGGCCGGAACGCCCGCGCGGCGCAGCGCCTCGGCGAGCATTCGCGCCAGGTGCGCGACCTCGAGGGAATGCGTCAGGCGCGTGCGATAGTGGTCGTCGTCGAGCGCCACGAACACCTGCGTCTTGTACTGAAGGCGTCGGAACGCGGAGGAGTGCACGATCCGCTGCCGGTCGACGACCAGCGGCGGATCGGCGCCGGCCAGGGGGTCGGGATGCTCGCGCTGAAACGGGTCGGTCACGGTGACACCCATGCGCGACCGTACCCGCGTCGGAATCGCATCGTCAAGCTGAAAACGCCCGGTCAGCGCGATGGCAGAGTCGCGCGGTTGTTGGGCGTCGCGTCGGGCGTGCCGAGGTGCTTCCACCGCCGGTGGGTCTCAAACGCCGCCACGTCGGCGACGGTGGTCGTGCGGAGAAACTCGATCTGCCGCTCGCGATGCACCTTCCAGAAATGGTGCGCCGGGCAGGAGCGTTCGTCGGAGCACTGGGCCGTGTTGAGCATGCAGCGCGGCTGAATGATCGGATCGTCCAGGGCCATGCAGAGGTCGAACAGGCTCAGCTCACGCGCCGGCCGGGCCAGCGAGACGCCGCCGCCCACCCCGCGCTGCGTGTTGACGATCCCCTTTCGCGCCAGCGAGTTGACGATCTTGGCCAGGTAGGAGGTCGGGATGTCGCAATCTTCGGCGATGTCCTTGATCAGCACGGGCGTTCCGCCGGCGGCGGCGATCCGCCCCATGGCGCACGCGGCGTATCCGACGCTCTGACTCAGCATGACTCGCCTCCCAGCCCAAGAAGCGTACCGATTGATGATTATCGTGTCAAGAATTGCATTATTCAGGCGTGAGCATTGATTCTCGCGATGCGCACTGTTACTGTAAATATCTTACGGTACGTGTTTTACGACAAATCTTCGAGACTTGCTCTGCGGCTTGACGCGCGAGCGCCCGATCTCCATAATGCGTCAAACATGAATTAACGAGCATTAGGTCTTTTATTGATTGTTGGCACGCGCGCTCGATACCGGCGGCCCCGCACCGACAGCGGCGAGCCGGTGGCGGCGACCAGGAGACTCTCGCGAGGTGCGATGCATGACGGCGACCTACACCGAAACTCCCACGCACCGGACGCAGCCACTGGCGGCCGAGAGCGGACGACTTGAATCGTTCGCCTATGACGACGCCATCTCGCGCATGTTCCTGGCCGCGACGATCGGCTGGGCCGTCGTGGCGATGCTGGCGGGCCTGTTCGTCGCCCTGGAGCTGGTGCTTCCGCAGCTCTCGATGGGGTTCTCCGTGCTCGCGTTCGGGCGGTTGCGTCCGCTGCACACCAACGCGGCGATTTTCGCCTTTGCCGGCAACGCCTTCTTCACGGCGATCTACTACTCGACGCAACGGCTCTGCAAGGCGCGGATGTTCAGCGACGTGCTCAGCCGCATCCACTTCTGGGGTTGGCAGGCGATCATCGTTGCCGCGGCGCTGACGCTCCCGCTGGGTTTCACGGCGGGCAAGGAGTACGCGGAGCTGGAGTGGCCGATCGACATCGCGATCGCGCTGGTGTGGGTCGTGTTCGCGGTGAACTTCTTCGGCACGCTGGTCAAGCGCCGCGAGCGGCACATGTACGTGGCGTTGTGGTTCTACATCGCGACGATCATCACGGTGGCCGTCCTGCACATCTTCAACAGCCTGGCCGTTCCGGCCGGTTGGCTCAAGGGATACGCGCTGTATGCCGGCGTGCAGGACGCGTTCATGCAGTGGTGGTACGGGCATAACGCGGTCGCGTTTTTCCTGACCACGCCGTTCCTGGGCCTGATGTACTACTTCCTGCCGAAGGCGGCCGAGCGGCCGGTGTTCAGTTACCGGCTGAGCATCGTGCACTTCTGGTCGCTGGTGTTCATTTACATCTGGGCCGGGCCCCATCACCTGCACTACACGGCGCTGCCGGAGTGGGCCAGCACGCTGGGGATGCTGTTCAGCCTCATGCTGTGGATGCCGAGCTGGGGCGGGATGATCAACGGCCTGCTCACGCTGCGCGGCGCGTGGCACAAGGTCGCCAGCGACCCGATCCTCAAGTTCTACGTCGTCGGTGTGACGTTCTACGGCATGGCCACGTTCGAAGGCCCGATGCTCAGCATCAAGAGCGTCAACGCCCTCTCCCACTACACCGACTGGACCATCGGCCACGTGCACGGCGGCGCGCTGGGCTGGAACGGGTTCATGGCCTTCGGCATGGTCTACTGGCTGCTGCCGCGGCTGTTCCAGACCCGCCTGCACAGCGAGAAGCTCGCCGGCACACACTTCTGGCTGGCGACGGCGGGCATCCTGATCTACGTCATCCCGATGTACATCTCGGGCTTGACGCAGGGGCTTATGTGGCGCGCCTTCGACGACAAGGGGCAGCTCATGTACCCCGAGTTCATCGAGACCGTGGCGCGCCTGATTCCGTTCTACTGGATGCGCGCCCTGGGCGGCGCGCTCTACCTGTCCGGCGTGATCCTGTGCGGCTACAACGCGATTATGACCTGGCGCACGCGCGCCCGCCCGTATGCGGTTCCGGTGTACGAAGCGCCCGCGCTGGCCCGCGAGTTCGCCGAACCGGCCCCGCCCCGTTCGCGGATCAACGGCCACGTGGTCAACGTCGCGCACAAACTCGACGTCTGGTCGCAGGCGGCCTGGCACCGCCGCTGGGAGCGCCGGCCGGTCCGCTTCATGGTCTGGGCCACGATCGCGGTGGTGGTCGCCTCGCTGTTCGAGATCATCCCGACGTTTCTCATCAAGTCGAACGTGCCGACCATCGCCACCGTCGCGCCGTACACGCCGTTGGAGCTGTGCGGCCGCGACATCTATATCGCGAACGGCTGCTACAACTGTCACTCGCAGATGATCCGCCCCATGCTGCACGAGACCAAGCGCTACGGCGAATACAGCAAGCCGGGCGAGTTCGTATTCGACCACCCCTTCCAGTGGGGCAGCCGGCGCATCGGCCCGGACCTGGCGCGCGAGGGCGGGCGGCAGTCCAGCTTGTGGCACCTGCTGCACTTCGAGGACCCGAAGCAGGTCACGCCGAAGTCCATCATGCCGCGCTACCCGGAGCTGCTCACCACCCGGATCGATTTCGACGGCATCGAGGCCAAGGTGCGCGCGATGGCCACGCTCGGCGTGCCGTATGACGACGTGATCGGGAAAGCCGCGGCGCTTGCGCGACAGCAGGCCGCGGAGATCGGCAAGCAGATCGTCGAGCAGGGCGGGCAGCCCGGCTACGAGGACAAAGAAGTCGTCGCCCTGATCGCCTATCTCCAGCGGATGGGGACCGACCTCTTCAAGACCCCGCCGCCCGCCGACGCCGCGCCGCAGGCCGCCGGCGCCGTCAGCGCGGCACGGAGCGCGCCATGAGCCTGACCGACATCGTGAGCGGCATGAACGTGACGATTTATCCGCAGATCGCGCTGGTGATCTCGCTGGTCACGTTTCTCGGCGTCGTCGTTTACGTGATGCTGCGGCCGAAGCGCGAGATCGACCGCCAGGCGCGCCTGCCGCTGGAAAATGATGATCCCCCGCGCCGCGCGGCCGCGCCGCGTCGCGTGGCGCACAGGAGCTAGCCGTGGACCAGACGGCCGAACAGAACCTGCTGACCGACCACAGCTACGACGGAATCCAGGAATACGACAACCCCACGCCGGGCTGGTGGTGGCTGCTGTTTCACGCCACGGTCGTGTTCAGCGTCGTGTATTTCGTGTTCTTCCAGTTCAGCCCGGACGCCTGGACGCTGGCGGACGAGCTGAGCGCCGAGACCGCACAGAACGTGCGGCTCCAGTTCGGCGACCTGGTGCTCAAGCCCGACGAGGCGACCATCCTCGACTACATGAACAAGCCCGAGTGGCTGCTGGTCGGTCAGGCCGTGTTCAAGGGCAACTGCGTCTCCTGCCACGGCCCGGACGCGGCCGGCGTGGTCGGACCCAACCTGACCGACGATTACTATAAGAACGTCAAGAAGATCACAGACATCGCGAACGTCATCGCCAACGGCGCGGCGAACGGCGCGATGCCGGCCTGGAAGAACAAGCTGCATCCCAACGAGGTCGTGCTGACCGCCAGTTACATCGCGTCCCTGCGCGGCAAGAACCTCCCCAGCCCCCGCGGGCAGGAAGGCGAGCTGATTCCGCCCTGGCCTGCGGGCAAAGCGCCGTAGAATTGCCACCGATCCGTGCGGAGACTTTGCGCTTGGCCGACGGATTCCTCATCGCGCCGCAACCCCACGAGAAAGTCCTCTCCACGATGGAGGGCGACGGCAGCCGCATCTGGCTGCGCCCGCGGCTCTCGAAGGGGCGATTCCTGGTCTGGCGCCGCATCACGGCATACGTGCTGATCGCCGTCTTCACGCTGATCCCGCACGGGCGCATGAACGGCAAGCCGCTCATGCTGTTGGACCTCGGGGCCCGGGAGTTCACCTTCTTCGGCGTGACGTTCCTGGCCACCGATACGGTGCTGCTGGCGCTCTTCCTGCTTGCGACGATCATCAGCATCTTCCTCTTCACCGCCCTGCTCGGGCGCGTCTGGTGCGGCTGGGCCTGTCCGCAAACGGTGTACATGGAATTTCTGTACCGGCCGATCGAGCGGCTCTTCGAGGGCACCGCGGGCCGGGGCGGAAACCCGCGTCGCCGGGCGGCGGCCGCAAACGTCGCCAAGTACGCCGTGTACCTGCTGGCGTCGATGTTCCTGGCGCACACGTTCCTGGCGTACTTCGTGGGCGTCGACGCGCTGAGCCACTGGATCCGCCGTTCACCCTTGGAGCACCCGGCGGCGTTCCTGGTGATGGCGGCGACAACCGCGCTGATGATGTTCAATTTCTGCTACTTTCGTGAACAGACGTGCCTGGTCGCCTGCCCCTACGGGCGGCTGCAAAGCGTGCTGTTCGACCGCGACTCGCTGGTTATCCGCTACGACGAAACCCGCGGAGAGCCGCGCGGGAAGCTGCGAGCGGCCAGCGGCGAGCTGCGAATCACGAAAGGCGCGGCTGCGTCCGTCGGCGTTGCGACGGCGCCCGCCGCGCGCGCCGCAACTCCGTCTGTTGCAAGGGCCGCGGCCGCCGGTCCTTCGCTCGCAGTTCTCGACTCGCAACTCGAAACTCCCCGCAAGGGGGACTGCATCGACTGCGACCTGTGCGTCGCCACCTGCCCGACCGGCATCGACATCCGCAGGGGCCTGCAAATGGAGTGCGTGGCCTGCGCCCAGTGCATCGACGCCTGCGACGCCGTGATGGACAAGATCGGCCGGCCGCGCGGCCTGATCCGCTACACCTCGCAAAACCGCCTTGCCGGGCGGCGCGGGCGCGTGCTGCTCCGCGGCCGCGTGTTCTTCTACGGACTGGTGTTTGCGCTTGCGGCGGGGCTGTTCACGTACTTTCTGGCCGGGCGCGATCCGGTCGACATCTCGCTGCTTCGCGGGCTGGGGCTGCCGTTTAACGTGCTCCCCGACGGGAACGTGTCGAGCCAGTTTCGCTTGAAACTGACGAACCGTACGAACGCCCGCCGCTGTTACGCCGTCGAACTTCTGAACGAGCCGGCGGGCAGCCTGACGCTCACCGACGACCCGCTGTGCCTGTCGCCGGGCGAGACCCGGCAGACCAGCGCCCTGATCGTGCTGCCGCGCGGAGCCTTCCACGCGGGGCACCGCGACGTCCGCCTTCGCGTGGCCGACGACGCGGGATTTTCGAAGGAACTCAAGCACCGTGTGCTCGGCCCGGCGGACGGCGTGCCCGCGGCGACGCAGAGCGAGGGCCGGTGATGTCCGTCGTGCAGGACAAAATCCAGCTTGAGAAGCAGGCGCCCGCCCGAAGCTGGTTGTGGCCGGGACTGGTGATCGGCCTGATCGTCATGCAGGCGGCGCTGGCCGGAACGCTGATCGTCTGCGCCACGAACGACCCGTCGTTCGCGGTCGAGCCGGACTACTACCGCCGGGCGCTGAACTGGGACGCCGAGGCCGCGCAGCGCCGCGCATCAGACTCGCTTGGCTGGACGCTGTCGCTGGAGGTCGCTCCGGCGGCGAACGTCGTCGGCGAGCGCGAGGTGCGCTTCCGGCTCCGCGATCACGCAGGCGCGCCCATCAACGACGCGCACCTCGACGTGACCGTGTTTCACCACGCTCGCGGAAACGAGCGGATCGGGTTGATGCCCGCCGAAAAGGGCGGCGGGGAATACATCTGTGCGGCGCCGCTGCGCAAGGCCGGCACCTGGGAATTCCGCGTCCGCGCCCTGCGGGGGATGGACCAGTTCGTCGCCACAGAGTTGGTCGAAGTCGAGCCGTCACGGGGGAAGGCGCCGTGATTCCGCTGTTCGTCGCCGTGCTGACGGCGAGCCTGCTCGGCAGCGTGCACTGCGCCGGGATGTGCGGACCATTCGTGGCCTTCGCCGTCGGCCTGGGCGACCGCGCGCGGGTCGGCCGCGCCGCGCTGCACGTGGCGTACCACGGCGGGCGACTCGCCACCTACTGTTTGCTCGGCGCTGCGGCCGGGGCGCTTGGCGCCGCGCTGGACCTGGGCGGCCGCATGGCCGGCTGGCAGCGTGCCGCGGCGGTCGTCGCCGGCGGCGCGATGATCGGCATCGGGCTGGTCGCCGCGCTGCAAGCCGCCGGCGTCCGGCTCGCGAGTCTCCCCGCCCCTCGGATGCTCAGCGACTTTGTCGCCCGCGCGACGCGCGACGCCTCGCGATTGCCTCCACTGCCGCGCGCGCTGTTCACGGGCCTGCTCACGACGCTGCTGCCTTGCGGCTGGCTGTACGCGTTCGCCGTCACCGCCGCGGGCACGGGCAGCGTCTGGTCCGGCGCGGCGACGATGGCCGCGTTCTGGCTCGGCACGCTGCCGATCCTCGTCGCGCTCGGTGCAGGCGTGCAGCAGCTCGCCGGCGCGCTGGGACGCAAGCTGCCGCTGATCACCTCGCTCGCAATCATCGCCGTGGGGCTCTTCAGCGTGACGCAGCGTCTGGCCATGCCGGCGATGGCGGCGACGGGCATGCACGCCGCGCCGCCCGCCTCGATCGAGCAATCCGCCGAGCGCGCGGAGAAACTGGTCCCCGAATCCATGCCGTGCTGCAAACATGGCGGCTGAACCCGTACAGCCCGGTCTCTCGTCCGCGGCGGGACACAGTACGGCCGCCGTGCTCTGCACCCACTGCGGCCTGCCGGTTCCGGCGGGGCTTGTCGCGGCCGGCGAGGTGGAGCCGTTCTGCTGCCAGGGATGCCGCACGGTCTACGGCGTCATCCGCAATTGCGGGCTGGAGCGCTATTACCGTCTGCGGGAGTCTGTGCCGGACGCCGCGCCGCAGCCGGCGCGCACCACCGGACGGCGCTACGACGAGTTTGATGACCCGGTCTTCGAGCAGATGCACGTGCGCGAGATGCCCGACGGCTGCCGCTGCGTCGAGCTGTTCGTCGAGGGCATGCACTGCGGCGCCTGCGTGTGGTTGCTGGAACGGCTGCCGGTGCTCGCGCCGCAGGTGATCGAGGCGCGGGTGGATTTCCGCCGCTCGCTGCTGCGGGTGACGTGGGACCCGCACGCCGGCCCGCTGTCGGAAGTCGCCCGTGCTCTGGATTCGCTCGGATACCCGCCGCATCCGGCGCGCGACGCGGCCGCGCGCGACTGGCGGCGGCGCGAGGACCATCGGCTGCTGATCCGCATCGGCGTCGCGGGGGCGCTCGCCGGCAACGTGATGATGTTCGCGTTCTGCCTGTACGGCGGGATGTTTACCGGCATCGAGGCGGCGTTCGAGGCGTACTTCCGCTGGATGAGCATGCTGCTTGGGCTGCTGTCGCTGGCCTGGCCCGGAAGCGTGTTCTTCCGCGGCGCCTGGGCCGCGATCCGCACCGGCGCTTCGCACCTGGACCTGCCGATCGCGATTGGACTTGCCGCGGGCGGCGTGGCCGGGGTCGTGAACACCGCCCTGGGCCGCGGCGAAATCTACTTCGATTCGCTGACGATGCTGGTGTTCTTGCTGCTCGTCGGGCGCTGGGTGCAGCGCCAGCAGCAGCGGCGCGCGTCGGATGCGGTGGAATTGCTTTATTCGCTGACGCCGTCGTTCGCGCGCCGCGTCGACGCGGACGGCGTACGCGACGTGCCGCTCGAGGCCGTGCGCCCGGGAGACCTGGTCGAAGCGCGGGCTGGCGATACGATCCCGGTCGACGGCGAGATCGAATCGGGACAGTCCAGCATCGATCAGTCGCTGCTGACGGGCGAATCCACCCCGCGCGAGGTCTGCGAAGGCGACGCCGTGAGCGCGGGAACGGTGAACCTCGCCGCTGCGGTCCGCATCCGCGCTCGGGCCACGGGCGAGCGCTCGCGCGTGGGGCAGTTGATGCAGATGGTCGAGCGCAGCGCCCGCAACACGGCGCCGATCGTACGCACCGCCGACCGCATCGCCCGGCATTTTACGGCCGCGATGCTGGCCCTGGCCGCGGTCACGCTGCTGGGCTGGCTGCGCCTGGACGCGAGCCGCGCCGTGGATCAGGCCATGACGCTGCTGCTGGTGACTTGCCCGTGCGCGCTGGGGTTGGCGACGCCTATGATCGTCACGGTTGCGATCGGGCGTGCGGCGCGGCGCGGCATCCTGATCAAAGGGGGCGAGATGCTCGAAGCGCTCTCGCGCCGCGGCACCATCCTGCTCGACAAGACCGGCACCGTCACGCAGGGTCGCACCACGCTGCTCGATTGGCACGGCGACGAGAGCATCAAGCCGCTGGTCGCCGCAATCGAGCGTCACTCCGCGCACCCGATCGCCCGCGCGCTCGTCGCGGCTTTTCCCAACGTACGCGGCGAAGAGGCGACCTGCGTGACCCAATTCCCCGGCGGCGGGATCGAGGGCCGCGTCGACGGCCGGCGCATCGAGATCGGCTCGACGCAGTTCATTGCTGAACGCGGCGCACGATGGCCCGCATGGGTCGCCGACGCGGTGCAGCGCTGCGCGGCGGAGGGGCGCACGCCCGTGCTGGTTGCGGAGGAGGGCGAGGTCCGCGCCGTCGCGGCGTTCGGCGACCCGCTTCGAGAAGACGCGCGCTCGGCGGTCGCGGAGCTGCGCCGACTCGGGTGGTGCGTGGGCCTGCTCTCCGGCGATCATCGCGACGTGGTCGCGTCCGTGGCGCGGTCGCTGGAGATCGATCCGCACGATGCCTGCGGCGATGCCGCACCAGAGCAGAAACTCGCGACCGTCGAGCGGCGACGCCGCGAAGGTCCCGTGGTGATGGTCGGCGACGGGGTGAATGACGCTGCCGCGCTGGCTGCGGCGACGGTCGGCATCGCCGTCAATGGCGGCGCGGAAGCCAGCCTGTCGGCGGCGCACGTCTATCTCAGCCGCCCGGGACTGGCCCCGATCGTGGAACTGATCCGCGCCGGCCGGCGGACGCTTTCGGCCATCCGGCGCAGTTTCGCGGTCTCGATCGCGTACAATGCGATCGCGGCGGGATTGGCGATGACGGGCGTAATCAACCCGTTGATCGCGGCGATTCTGATGCCGCTCAGTTCGTTCACGGTCGTGTCGCTGGCGCTGGCCGCGCGGACGTTCGAGGAGCCGCCGTGTCCGTGATTTTCGTAGTATTGCCGCTTGCGCTGCTGCTGGCGGCGGCCGCGGTGATCGCGTTCATCTGGGCCACCCGCCGCGGCCAATTCGACGACCTGGACACTGCGGGCCTGCGCATGCTCCACGACGACGAGGACGCCCGCTCGCGCCGGCGAGAACCGGGCACAACCCCCAGCGACTCGCGGCGCGCACAGCGCCGGCCGGCCGATTCGTAGCGTCGGCCTCCGTGTCCGACGATCAGCCGTGAGCGGTATCCGGTCACAATCCCAGCGTCGGTCCTCCGTGGCCGACGAAGAAGACCGGCCCGCAGACCGCTCCCGCGCACGGCGATTCGTGCGCGCAGACTGTTTCGCTACGAATTCCTATACCACCCGACTTCGTCGAGCGTCAAGGAACGACTTCACGCACAGCGCGACGAACGCGAGGCACAGCACGGCCATCGCCGATTGTGCCGCGACGGCCGCAGGCCGCTCGAGCGCTCCGCCGGAGAGCAGCACGGGCAACTTCAGCAAACCGCGCGCCGATCCAAGCAGACCCAGGACGCCCAGCACCGCGGCCGCGTGCATCGCGTGCATGCGGGCGCGCTCGCGGCGCGCAGCCGCTCCGAGCGCCGCCAGCAGCACGCCGAACAACGCCGGGATGAGCGCCGTCCAGCTCGCCGCGCCGGATGCGACGTAGCCAGCGACGCCGAGAAGAATCAGCGCTGCGCCGAAGCCGATCGTCACGTTCGCCATGTCCTGTCGCTCCTCGGGGTGATTCGATGGCCCAAACCGCCGCAAGAGTATAGCGCACGCTCCGGGCTGTGCACCGCCGCGGCGCGTGCCGGAGCTTCGTGCTTCCGCATTCGTCATTCGAAACTCGCCGTTGGCGATTCGTCCGCGGCGCTCCCCGTCGCACCCGATCGACTCGCGTCATAGCATTCACCGCATCTCTGCGACGGACGGGCCTTCCGGACGTCGCATGCTCGCGGGCGAGGCGGGACATGTTCATCGAGTTGGGAGCGGCGATGGCGGTGCTGGGCGCAGCTTTCGCGGACGGCGCACGGGGGTATCACGGCGTGGACGCCGGACCTGTATCGCCCTGGCCGGCGCCAATCCCCGCGCGAAGCCAGCCGGCGCCGCGCGACGAGCTGTTCGTTATGACGCTCGGCCCGGTGCAGACGCCGCTGGCCGACGCGACGTTCGACCCCGCGGCCGACCGGTTGACGCGGCGCGACGGTACGGTGATCGAGCACTATTTTCGCGACGTCCTTGGCGTGGAGCACTACGCGCCGATCGACAAGTCGGTCTTCGCGGTCCCGCCGTCGGGCTGGTGCTCGTGGTACCAATACTACCAGGAGATCACTCCCGAGGAGGTGCTGCACAACGCGCGCTGGATCGCCGAGCACCTGCGCCCGTTCGGCGCTAAGTACGTTCAACTCGACGATGGCTGGCAGGGGACCGGGCACGGCCTGGGCGAAAACCGCGACTGGACCACGATCGACGCGCGTTTTCGTTCGCTCGGGATGGAGGGTCTGGCGCGGGAGATCCGGGCGCTCGGGCTGGAGCCAGGGATCTGGCTCGCCCCGCACGGGCAGAGCAACGAGCGGGTGGTGCGGGACTCGGGCGCGTTCTTGCTCAAGCCGGATGGATCGAGCGCGTCGAACACCTGGGAAGGGCTGTATCTGCTGGACCCCTCGCGGCCGGAGGCGCATCGGTACCTGCACGATCTGTTCACCCGGCTGCGCGGCTGCGGCTTCACGTACTTCAAAATCGATGGCCAGCCGATCGTGCTCCAGGAGTACGAGACGCGGCAGGAATTCATGCGCGATTCCGGCGCCGACGGGACGGCCAACCAGCGCGCCGTGCGTCACTACCGCGCCACGCTGGACACGATCCGATCGGCCATCGGGCGCGAGACTTATCTGCTCGGTTGCTGGGGCATCCCGCTCGCCGGCGCGGGGATCATGAACGGCAGCCGCACCGCCGGCGACGTGGTCCCCGCGTGGAGCGGGTTCCTGGTCGCCAACGACGCCGTGCAGCGGTGGAATTTCCTGCACAACATCGTGTGGTACTGCGATCCGGACACGGTGCTGGTCCGCCCACCGCTGAGCGACGGCGTTGCCCGCTGCTGGGCCACGATCCTGGGGCTGAGCGGCCAGGCGCTGTTGAACAGCGACCGCCTGCCCGACCTGCCTGAGCCGCGCGTGGAGTTGCTGCGGCGGATCTATCCGGCCGTCGATATTCGCCCGCTCGACCTTTTCGAGCCTGAAGCGACGCGCAAGCCGGTGTGGGTGCTTCACGTCGCCCAACCGTTGCGGCCCTACATGGCGCAGTGCACCTCGCAGCCGTCGGCGCGGATGGAACCCGTACGGCGGTACACCGTGGTCGGCGTCTTCAACTATGACGCCGAACGGGCGCGCACGCAGCACGTCGCCTGGGAGCGGATCGGTCTGGCGCCGGGCGTTTATCACGTGTACGACTTCTGGCAGCGGCGCTACCTGGGAGCGTGGGAACACGGCGTGTTTCTTGACGTGCCGCCTGCCGATGTGCGCGTGGTCACCGTTGTCCAGGCGACGGACCGCCCGGTGCTGTTGAGCACCAGCCGTCACATCACGCAGGGGTGGGTCGATCTGGCCGAGCTGAGCGGCGGCGGCGACGCGCTGCGGCCGACGCTCGCCGGCAGCAGCCGCGTGATCGCCGGCGATCCGTACACGCTGACGATCGGCCTGCCGCGCTCCGCCCCGACGTACAAGCTCGCGGCGGTTCGCGCGCTGGACTATTTCTCGCGAAGCCCGGCGCAGGCGCAGGTGCGCTTCGCGAGCCGCCAGGGTTGGGCGACCGTGACCATCGACTCGGCGATCACGCAGGAGATCAGTTGGGAGCTGGAGTTCGTGCGTTCGGACCGCGATTACGTCTACCCGGTCGCGCAGCCGGGCGCGGTGAGCGTGACCGCCTCTGGGCTGGCGGACGCCCGCGCAAGCTGGTCGCCGGAATATCACCCGAACGCCGCCTACCTGGTGCTGCTCGACTCGGCGCCGCTGGGGTTCGCCTTCAGTCCGGGGGTGACGCTGCGCGGCTTGCGGCCGGGAACGAGCCACACGATCGGCGTGCGTTCGGCCCGGTGGGACGGCTCGACGGGCGGGCTGGTCGAGGAGCATTTCGCGCAGCCTCTGCCCAGGGAGGTATACCTCTCGGAGATCGAGCCGGTCTCGTCGCGTCAAGACTGGGGCGAGCTCGGCCGCGACAAGTCCGTTGAAAACCGGCGGTTGCGCGTCGCCGGTGTCGCGTACACGCGCGGTCTGGGAACACACGCCGCATCCACCATCCGCTATGACCTCTATGGCGCGTTTGCGCAATTCCGCGCCGCAGTGGGCATAGACGACGAAATCACCGCGACGGCGCCGGTCTCCGCGATCTTCGAGATCGCCGGCGACGGGCGCGTGCTCTGGACAAGCGAACCGGTCCGCAGCGGCCAGCCGGCATCCGCCGTGGAAGTCGATGTGCGCAACCTAGAGGTGCTGGAGCTTCGCGTGCGGCCGGCCGGCGAATCAATTGACTATCTGCACGCGGACTGGCTGGACGCCCGCCTTCTCTCAACCGCCGAAACGCAGCCGTCGCCCTGAGCGTCCGCGACGCGAAAGTCCGACAGCCGGGCCGCCGGCCTGACGCGCAGGCGTGCGTGCGCGGCTTGGCAACGGGCCGCTTGCTTACGCGCGCAGTCGGCTGGGCGCGCCCTCGCGCTTGCCGTACCCGGAGCTCACTTGTGGCCGATGAGCGTCCAGCGATTTGTGTCGGTGTACCAGCGCGGCAGCAACTCGTTCGGAAACACGTTGCCCGCAGGGGCGCCGGCGTAGCTCGGCGGAAGCTGGTTCGGATACCCGTCGCCGTCGAAGCTGTCGTCGGGCCCGACGTACAGCGACTCGCCAGGTCGCCACACGAACGCGAGCGAGGTGTTGAGCGGCTCCGTCGCGTGCGGGCTGTAGCGCGTGCGGCTGACGTGTCCGTCCTGGAACAGGAGGTTCGCCGCGCCCGCGTCGCCAGCCAGCCCATGCCGCTGCCACGCAACCGTGTTGTCGAACTGCGTCGGATCGTTCCAGATGCCGGACGTGAGCGCATTGCCGCTCAGGTTGTTGATTGCGGACGAATACGCGTCGCCTGCCAGCACGCGGCCGGAAGTGCGCAGGTCGTGTTCGCGGAAGCGGCGGCGTGGCGCCGCGACGTCGTCCGCGTGCGGCGGTGCGTTCCATCCGCCGGCGGCCAGCGGCACGCCGATTCCGTAGCTGTAGTCGATGCCTCCGAGCCGGCCGGTCGGCGGGTAGACCAGATCGCAGTTCCGAAGGGCATTCAGGCTGTCGGGCCGCGCATCGAGTGGACAGTATCCGATTCGCGACGCGTCGCCGGGATACTGCGTCGGCGCCGCGCCGGCCCCATCCGCCCCTACCGGGCGTGCCGCGAAGCTGCCGGAGCTGCCGAGTAGCCGCAGTTGGATCAGGACGTCGATCCAGGTGTAGCGAATCGGAACGCCGCCGTCATCCCAATACGGGTAATAGCCATGTTCGGTGAACGCGGTTTCCAGCGCCCGCCCGAGCTGCTGTAGCTGCGCCGAGCAGTGCGCGTGCATCGCCTGCACGCGCGCCTGCTGGATCGGTGGCAGCACAATCGCCATCAGCAGCGCGAGCACGCCCACGACCACGATCAGCTCGGCGATGCTGAACGCGCGGGCGCGGACCGAACGTCGCCGCACGCGCATCGTGGGGCTGCCTAGAGTTGTGCGGTCCTGTGCCATCTCGCGCCGTGTAAAACCAGTGGCGCCACACACCGGACGGCCACGGAGTCACCATAATTACGGTATAGAATCCGACCGGCGTGATCAAGAACCGCCGCGCGGATCCGGGCGCACACGACATCGCTCGGTCGGCCCTTCAGGAGGCGATGCTGCAATGCGACAATCGAAACAAGTGCTGAACATGAAAGCCTTTACAATCCAAATCTGGTTCGCCGCTGTCGCCGTAGCGGTTGCGGCCGCAGCCGACTCGCGGGCGGGGGAAGTGCCTGCCGCTGAGCGATCCGCAACCGCCTCGCAGCCCGCGCCAGAGATCGCGCCGTCCTCGACGTCAGCAGCGGCATCGCAACCGTCGAGCGATGCGCGGGTGCGCCCGCTGAACGAGGTGCTGGAAGAAGTCCGCGCCCGCTACGGCGTCCCGGCGCTGGCCGGCGCGATTGTGCATGCCGATGGCGTGATTGCCGCCGGCGCCGCCGGTGCGCGCCGAGCCGGCTCGCCGGAGGAAGTCACCGTTGACGACCTGTTCCACATCGGCTCGTGCAGCAAGGCCATGACGGCTACGTTGATTGCCCGCCTGGTCGAGCGCGGGCGGCTCCACTGGGGGACGACGATCGGCGAGGTGTTCGGCGAATTGAAAGCCCCGATCCGCCCGGAATACGCGGGCGTGACGCTCGAACAGTTGCTCACGCACCGTGGCGGACTTCCTGAAGATCGCCAGCCCGGCCCCGGCCTGCTCCAGCTTCGAACACTCACAGGCCCCATCGAGCAGCAGCGGCTGCGAATGGTCGAGCTTGCACTCTCGCAGGCTCCCGCCGCCGCGCCGGGAACGCAGATGATCTACAGCAACCAGGGCTACGCGATCGCGGCGGCGATGGCGGAGGAGGTCATCGGGCGGCCGTGGGAGGAGCTGATCCGCGACGAAGTGTTCACTCCACTCCAGATGTCGAGCGCGGGATTCGGCGCTCCGGGGACGGCATTCAACCCGGGCCAGCCGCGCGGACACTATCACACAGATCGTTCGTACGTAGCCGTCGAGCCGTCGCCAATTGCAGATAATCCGGCATGTCTCTACCCGGCAGGGGGGATTCACCTGACGATTCTCGACTGGGCGAAGTTCGCCGTGCTTCACCTTCGCGCGGCGTGTTCCGAGCTACGTGCTTCGAGTGCGGAAACTCGCCAACCGAGCGCCGAGGCCCTTGCCGCGGGTTCCCCCTACCTCCAGGAAGCGACCTTCCGGAAGCTCCACGCGCCGCCGCCCGGTTCGACATATGCGATGGGCTGGGCGTTGTGGCAGACTGAGAAGGACGGCCGCGTGCTTCGTCACGCGGGCAGCAACACCCTCTGGTTCGCGACGATCGTGCTCGTCCCGGAACGGGACGTGGCTGTGCTGGTTGCCACGAACGCGGGAACCGAAGCAGCCCGCCAGGCGTGCTCCGAAGCTGAGTCGGCGCTGTTGTGCTTCGTTCGGCCGGATTGACCCAGAGCCCGCCGCCGCGCTCGGAATTGGGGCGTGGTGCCGATTCGTGAGGCATACGTCATCTTGCGGACCCGAACCCGCGAGCCAACACGGGCCATGCGAAGTCGGTCCCTGTTAAGACTTGATTCCGGTTCACGTTTCCGTTATAAGAGTCACTGGAGGAAAGGGCCGAGCTTCTCGTATTCATCTCGGCGTGAAGTCCGCGCAATGAGCGTGTGGTTGCGCCTGGCGTATCGAACGCGTGCGTCTTCTCGATCCGCCTTATTCATCGGAAAGCCGACACGGCGTTCAGCCGGCCGATGCAGTCGGCCTCGAACGCAATATGACCCGGTGCAGGCATGGTCTTGCGGCCTCGCTTGTGCCTGCGCGGACGCAATGACACGGGTGCTTTCGGCGCGGTTGTGTGCCGCGACGGTTTGAATCTCATACCCCGACGTGGAGGAGGAATCGATGTACTGGAAGCGTGGCAGCATGCTTGCGCTGATGCTGGCGGCATCCGGCGCGGCGTACGCGGGCACGATCGGCGACCCGGACGACATGTACGTGCTCAGCGACGCGAATAGCGAGGTGTACCAGTTCGAGCGCGTCTCTCCCTGGTCGCATATTCCGGGCAACTATCCCGGCTCGCTGGCCCCCCCCTATGACTATGTGTTCAGCAATTCGGCGCAGTGCGCCACGAACTACCCCTATCTCGGCGCGGTTGCCGGGACGAACGACAACCTGTTCGTCGGCGGGTTCAACAGCGTGGAGATGATCAACGCCACGACCGGCGCGAACATCATGTCCGTCGCCGGCGGGCTGCGGCTCGGTCCGGCCAAGGCGCCGAACGGCAACATCGTCGTGGGCGGTCCCTCGGGCACGGAGGAGTACGACTCCGACACGGGCGCGTTCGTGCGCAACGTGCAGACCAGCTACGGAAACGGCTACAACCTGCACACGTTCGCCGGCAACACGATGTACGTCGTGCCCTGGGGCTTCTCGGCGCCCGGCGGCGGCATTCAGCAGTACGACTTCGTCACCGGCAACTATCTGGGCACGATTGCCGTGCCGTTCGCTCCGCAGGAGATCGGCTTCGGTCCGGACGGCGCGCTCTACGCGACCGCGCTGTACGAGGGCGCCGGCGTCGAAGGTCTGTGGCGGTACAACTCCGGGTCGGGGTCATGGTCGCATTTCATCGACACCACCCCGCTTTCCGGCGGCGGCCCGCACGGATTTACGTACGACCCGCAGACGCTGGACCTGTACATGGCGTTCAACACCGGCGAAGTGCACCGCTTCGATCCGTTCAGCGGCGCGTGGCTGGGCCAGGTGGCGTACGTTCCGACCAAGCTGACCGACATCCTGTTCCACGTCGTGGTTCCGGAGCCGGCAACGCTGTCGCTGCTGGCGCTCGGTGCGCTGGCCGTTCTGCGGCGGCGGTAAGAGGCGGTTGGAAAAACGCCGGCGGCGGGTGTCCGTCACACCCGAACCTCTGAGCTTCTGCTTTGCATGGGCCTCGCCGGCGTAGGGCCCGACCTTGCGGGCTCGAAGAAGCTTCGGCGTCGGACCACCGTGCGTCCGACGACGGATTGCGGCGAGTCCCAGCCGTCGGATGCAAGCGCCTGGTGCGGGAGACTTGCCCGCGTCCGAAATGGGGGCATCTGCGTTCGATACGCGGGTGCCAAGACACAACGAGCCGCGGCGTACGCGGGCGAATTCCCCTCAACTCAGGGAGTTCGCCGCTGTGCCGCGGCTCGCGTCTTGAGCGGTTGCGCGCCGGCGAGTGGACTTTTGCTCAAGTTGGCCTTTTCTTGCCGTCGACGATCCAGCGCGCCGGATGTGCAATCCCGGCGCGGCAGTCGCCTGGAGGCTCGTGACGCTCCAACTCGCCAGCTTGCGCGAATCGCGCCCGCACGAACCTGCTTTCGCTGATCCTCAGAGGATCAGAAAATCAGCCTCCGGCTGAGGTGCGGCCCATTCAACGCACACCGTCGGTCGGGCTGGGTGGCCTCGTCGCTGACAGTGCGGACCGACCGAACTGCACGTTGCTGCGATCGCCTGTTCTGCCGCACGAACAAGCCCTGCGCAGCGGCCTCCGATGCGCGGGAACTTCACGCTCACGGGGACGGCGGGTAGAAGAACAGGCTGCGCCAAAGCGAGCTCTTGAACTGCTCCCACAAGTCCTGAATCATCTGCCTGAGCTCTTCGAACCAACGCCGCGCCGCTTCCTTGGCCCCTTCGCCGATTTCCTCGAGGATCTGCTGGGCCTTCTGCCGCATTTCCTCGTACTCTTCTGGCGAGCCCCTGAGCGTGACCCCTGCGGTGATTTTCACTCCAGAGCCGAAAAGCTTGACCTCGAACTCGGCGTCGAGCGTGATTTCCACTTCGCTCCTGGTTTCTCCGTTGCCGCAGGTGAACAGGTCGAGCGAGCCGGCTTTCCCCCAACCAACCGGCAGCCCCGGTGCACCCGGGCCGTTTAACAGCGCGACCAGTTCGCGATGGAACGACTCACCATCGGCGGATGCATCGAGCAGCCCGGTCACGCGCGGCGCCCAAGAACCAAAGTATGCCGCGATCTTCCGTTCGGCGGCCTCCCGAAGCGCGGAGCGAAGCTGTTGCGACGTGAGCCGAAGGAAGCCCTCCGCGTGCTCAGGAGTCAGGCCGAACCGGTTTACGAGCACGGAGTTCATCTGCTCGATCGGGATGCGCTCGCCGTGAATCACGATCGCGCTCGGCGACCGAAGGATGCGGCGCGTGACCGAGACCTCCACGCTGCCGGGGGGAAGGCCGGCCCTCTTCTCCAGATCCGTTGCCCACGCAATCAGGTCGCTGCCGCCGGCTCCGTCTACCCGCCCGCGCGCCGCGTCCAGCGGAGCGATTCCCAACTCGCATTCGATCAGTTTCGGGCCGTCGCCGAGCCCGTCCGCGTTGACGATGGCTGAGAGGATCGCCGGCTCCGAATAGACTCGCACCATGCGGTAGTCGCGGTACGGGTCGGCCGGGTTCGTCCCCCACTCGGGAATCGGCGGGGCCCATGAATACGCGCCGCCATCGGCGACGAGGTTCCCGAAGTAGGCGAACTCGTTGCCGTACCGTTGTCCGCTGATCGTGAGCGTCCAGTTTCCCTCCCCGTCAGGACGGAACAGACCCGCGAGACGCTCATCCAGCGGCGGCAAGAGCGGCGCGCCGACCGGCGGCGGGTTCACCTGGGCCAGAGCCGTCGCCGCGCTCAGCGCGGCGATCATCGCCGCGGCGGCCATCCTTCGCCAGCCATTCAGTCGATGACATGGATTCCTCATGACATTCTCCTGATTTTAGCTGCAACGCTGGGCGCCGCTCCGGACCGCCCGGATGCTATCGCGCCGAGCTGGAAGTCCGCAACGCGCGGAAGTCCGCCACACACCCTTTTGTGCGAACCTTCGCGTTTGAAGGCACACCGCGCAGGATTTGCAGGCCGTTGAAAAACCGGCGGCCCCGTTGAACAACCTGCGGCACCGACGTTCCGCTCGTGTTTTCACCGGCGGGACGCCGGCGCCACAGCGGGCTGGTTGGCTTTTTTCAACGGCGGCTTGGTTGGGTTCTTCAACAGCGGTCTGGTTGTGTTCTTCAACGCGCTGGTTAGGTTCTTTAGAGAGCGACTGTTTGCCCGCGTCCCCCCTCGCCGGCCGGCCCGGACCGGAAGGAGGCGTCGACCGGGCGCGGCGCGGCGAGGTATCGCATGGGGGACAGGGGACCGGGCGGCCGTGGCGCCGAACGGTCGCGCCCGCCGCGGGGCAGCGGCGTGTCGGCCGCGGGGCAGTGGCGTACCGGCATCGAGCGGGGCGGGGCCACGCCTGCGCTCGGCCGCCGCTCGGGCGGCCGCCCGGAACCTCGGCCCCCACCGGCGGTCGTCCCGCATGATTGGGGGACCGGTCTCCGACCGGTCTTGAAGGTCCATTGCGGAAAACGGGGGACCGGTCTCCGACCGGTCTTGAAGGCCCATCGGGGAAACGGGGGACCGGTCTCCGACCCGTCTTGAAGGCGGCCCGGCGCCGGCCCTGCTCCGGGGCCGGGCGCCGGGCACTCGTCAGGCTCCCTCGCCAGAAGCCGGCATCAGAACCCCGAGCGCGAGCGAGGAATCGCTGCAATTCGCCTCCTCCGGCGGCTTGCGCCCGCGGCTCAGGTGTTGCGCTTGATTCTCGAGGGTCTCGCTGTTTGCGCCGCATGACCTCACTCGTTCGTGCCGCGAGGGGGGCGGCCGGTCTGTTCGTGCCGCGACGGGGCCGGTCTGTCCGTTCAGGCGGCAATGGGGCCGCCCCATCGTTAACGAATCATTCGCACGGCACGCGAAAGAAGGCGCGAACGCACGATACAAAAGTTCTTGCACCTGCCTGGAAAAAAGCGCAGAAATTCAATCCGCAGGCGCTTTTGCAACACGGGTGCGTTTCGACGCGGATCGCGACTGATTTCCCGTCGCGAGCCGCGTCATTGCGACAAAGCTACCGCACTTCCGTCCGGATTTTGCGCATCGCTTGATGACGGCGTGCCGGGGCTGGTGCTCCCCGGATCGCTGGACCGTTGCGCGCCGGCGGAGCGTGCGTTACGCGCGCCGTGATTACATGAATCCGAGCGGAAGCCGTCGCTTCCGTCGTCCAGCGCGCGGCCTTGGTGACTGCCTACTTGGATCATGCGGCATGCGGCGTTCGGGCGGACGGCCGCAAACGACCCGACCCCGCCGTCGCGCAAGCCCTGCGCAGCGGCGGGGTCGGCGAGCTTCGCGGGCATGCCGCGCGTCAGAAGGGCTCCCAGGTGAGGTATTCGGCGTAGTACAGCACGTCGTTCGTGTCATAGAGCTCGAGCTCGTGCTCGAACGCTCCGTCGTAGCGGTCCCAGGGAACTGTGACGGTCAGGTCGCCGTTGCCGACCGGCACCATCGGGAAGTACTCGTCGTTGACGCGAATCCAGCCGTAGGCGGGAAGGCGCAACTTATCCGCAGGCCCCTCATTGTGATGGGTAATGTACAGCTTGCGGACCTGCCACTCGGCCTTCTGATAAATCAGGGTGCCGATCAGAGAGTTGTGAACGTAGACCCGCTCGTTCTGAAACTCCGCCGGGACGCGGGTAGCCGGCGGGGTGGCCAAGGCCATCGCCGCCACCAGTGCGGAGGCCGCGGCCGCCGCAACGAACATGACGCGCTTGCGTGCAGAAAGCATTCCGGATTCTCCTTTCCTGACGCCGGCCCGGGCGCAAGATCGGCTTGCTGAGGTCGGCAGATTAGCTTGAAGGAATAGATCGGTCAAGTCTTCCTTTGTTCAGGGAACGTTCGGATCGTCGTCGAGCGGTCGCACAATTGTCCCTTCAGCGTCTGCCGCGTCCGGGCTGCTCAGCGGCGTTGCGCCCGTCGGGAGGTCTTGCGTGTGGTTCACCTCGCCGTTGACGGTGACCACGCGAACTCGGACCTTCGGCACCTTGCGGCGTGCGCCCCACTCCACGAGCACGGTTCCACACTGCCAGGTAGTCCCTGGGATGTTCGTACTGCTGGAGAAGTACACGGTCTCGCCTTCGTCCTGCACGCCGTTGTCGTTGGCGTCGTCCCAGATCACCAGCTCTGCTTCGCTGTATTGCACCTCGTTTTGCGTCTGGATGTAAACGCCGTTCAGTTCGACGCTTGCATTCCCGTGTCGGATGATCCCGCCGCCGCAGACCACGGCGACATCGTCCGAGATGTTGATCGACACGCTGCCCCCGCCTTGGCTGTCGCAGCCGAGCGGCCCGAACACCAAGACGCCCGACGCAGCCAGCAATAGCAGGCGGATGTTCGACCTTGTACGCATTGCCGGATACTCCAGGTCACTCTGATATTCTCATTCTGTCGACGAACAGGAGTTCACTTCGAAAGCTATCCCGGAAAACGGACGGCGGTCCGCGCGGCCTGTGTCGAAAAACCGTCCGCCGTTGGGGGACCGGTCTCCGACCGGTTTTGAAGGCCCATTGGGGAAAAAGGGGGGACCGGTCTCCGACCGGTCTTGAAGGCCCATTGGAGAAAAACGGGGGACCGGTCTCCGACCGGTCTTGAAGGCCCATTTCGGAAAACGGGGGACCGGTCTCCGACCGGCCTTGAAGGCCCATCGGGAAAACGGGGGACCGGCCTCCGACCGGTCTTGAAGGCCCATCGGGGAAACGGGGGACCGGTCTCCGACCGGTCTTGAAGGCGGCCCGGCGCCGGCCCTGCTCCGGGGCCGGGCGCCGGGCACTCGTCAGGCTCCCTCGCCAAAAGCCGGCATCAGAACCCCGAGCGCAAGCGAGGAATCGCTGCAATTCGCCTCCTCCGGCGGCTTGCGCCCGCGGCTCAGGTGTTGCGCTTGATTCTCGAGAGTCTCGCTGTTCGCGCCGCATGACCTCACTCGTTCGTGCCGCGACGGGGGCGGCCGGTCTGTTCGTGCCGCGACGGGGCCGGTCTGTCTGTTCAGGCGGCAATGGGGCCGCCCCATCGTTAACCGCACAGCACGAAAAAAAAACGCGAACGCACGATACAAAAAGTTCTTGCACCTGCCTGGAAAACGGCGCAGAATTTCAACCCGCAGGCGTTTTCGCAACGCGACGGCGCTTCGGCGATGGAGCAGTGGACTGCGTCAATGCGTGGGGCGCGCGGCAGCGCGGTGCATCGCCGAGGGTCGGGATTTCCGGCGATCGTTGGGGCAACGGTCGGGAATTCCCGGCGAGTGCTGCGGCAAGGGCCGGGAGTTTGCGGCAATTTGCCGTAGCGAACGGCGGCGCGGGTGAAAGCGTGTTGACGGGGGTGTGAGGGCTCGGCCGGCTCGGGCACGCGCAGGGCCAGCGTGTGCGGCGGGCATGCGGTCGGGAAGTGTCTGATTTGGCACGTCTTTTCTGCAAGTCTGGAGGAGGAGCATGGGCGATCGCATGAATCGCCAGGAGCGGCTGTACAAGCTGCTGGACTTGGCCCGCACGTATCGCGGCTGGTCGCGCAAGGAGTTGGCGCGAGCGTTGGGGCGCGACCCGGCCCACGTCTACCCGGACACCGACAATCCCAAGATCGACTTTCTGGTCGCTCTGGCCGACGCGCTCGAATGGCCGCTGGATGCAGTGGTGGAATATCTGTGGGTGGGCCTGTCGCCGGAGGCGGGGCGCGAGGTTCCGGGTGGCATGACATTCGACGAGCTCGACCGTCAAGTCATGGAACTTGAGCAGCGCGGCGAGCACACGAAGGCGCTGGAGCACATCCGGGCAATGCACAGCCTGGCGAGAACTCCGCTCGAGCACGCCCGTGCGTGCCGACGGGAATGCTCGGCGTGGGATGGGTTGGGACGTTATTCCAAGTCGCTTGCTGCGGCGCAATTGGGCTTGCGGCAGCGCCCGTTGCCCCATGAGTTCCAGTTGGTTCTCCAGGCGCTGATGGCCAACGCGCACTATGCTCTAGGCGATCTGACGCCGGCAATCGGGATCGCCTCCTGTGTGATCGACTGGTTCGCGCGTCACGTGCCGGATTCGTTGCAGGGCGAAGCGACACATGCGTTTGCGCATTATGTTCGAGGCAATTCGCAGCGTGAGATGATCGGCTCGACGGACGGCCAGGACGGAGCGTGCGAGTGGGCGTCGCGTGCTCAGGCGGACCTAGCTACGGCGTGCCGACTCTATCAAGAGGCCGGCGAACGCCATGATCGGGAGGACTTCCGCGCCGTGGCCAACACGTGCGCCGGGGGGCTGCTCGATGTGGAAGTCGAGCTGGGTAAGCGCGATGCGAATGAGACCGTGGACGTGCTGCTGGCAGGGGTTCCGACTGCTCAGACGGCTGCGCCGCGTGACAGAAGTGACTGGGTCGAAAGCTGGGCGTGGTGGTGCGTTTTCGCCGGGGGCATCGCCCTTCGGCGGCTGGATGGCGCGCGGTTGCAACAGGTTGTGGCCGTGGCCAGCGGAACGCTGCTGGAATTGGCAGATCGGCTCGACAACTGGGCGCTGCGTCAGCGGGCATTGCTGATGCAGCACCACGCGAACGAGAAGCTCGCTCGGCAGTCCGGTCTAAGGTTTGATGCGACAATCGACGATGAGGACATGCGGATCATTGCGGGCACGATGGGGCGTTTTCCAGGTTTCCGTCCCGTCGGCTGGCGGATCCTTGAGTCTGCGAAGGTGGTGCGGAATGAAATCGTTTAGCACTAGCAGCGTAATCGGCGCGGGGGCATTCATTCTTCTCGGGATCGCGGCCGCAGGATCAGCGGCGGCGCAGGTGGTCCTCCCGAACATGGTTCATGACGGCAAGTCCAGCACCATTGGAATGTTGCCGCATACGATCTACGATAACGTTCTGCCGACCGAACTTCCCCCGGGCCCGCCGCCGAATCCAATCCTGGACGACCCGGGGCTGGACGGCGATGACTGGGCGGGCGGCGCGTCGCTGGGCGGCTTCGACACCCTGACCGATCCGCTCGGCGGACTGGGCGGCGGGATCACGCCCGTGCCCGAGCCGGCCACGATCGGCCTGCTGATCGTCGGCGGCCTGGCGCTGGCCCGGCGTGGCGTTCGCCGCTGAACGAGGAAACGCTCGTAAAAGCCTGTCCCACAACCGCTTGGCCGCTTCTGGACGGCGGATGCCCGTCAGTATGCTGCGGTTGTGGGACAGGTTTTCCGTTGCGGCAATTGTTGCGCGGTTGTTCCTGGGCGGCAGTTGTTGCCGGCGGGATACTGTGCGGCGGGGAAACTGCTCCGCTCGCTGTATTTATGCGCGAGTGGGAGGTTTTTTGCTGTCCTTGCCGGTCACGGGAGTGAACTGCGCCCCGCACTCCGGGCAGCGTGATTCCGTCTGCCCGCGAAGGTCATAGCCGCACGCGACGCAGATCGGAATGCCGCGAGCGTACAACTCCCGGCGTAGTCGCCGGCGAGCGCGAGAGCGGACGATCAACAACGGCCCGAGGGACACGATGAGTCCTGACGGCATGATGACGACGAGCGACACAAGGAACGGATGGGACACCGCCCACAACTTGCACCAACCCAGCAGAACGATTTCCACGACGAGGAAGCCGCCGCACAGCGCGAGAGCGGCGAGCGTGTACTCGCGCGAGTGGATCGCAGCGCTGCGCAGGGCGACACGTTCGCGCTCCGACTCCGCCCTCCGCAGCTCGGGAAACATCCACAGCCACAGTGCGTTCATCATGCACTCGGGGCCGAGGTCGATCGCAACTCAGGGACGCTACGAGGTGTCATCAACGCCGGCCACGGTTGGCCCGTGTCAGCGCTGATTGCATCTGGCCGCTCGGGGCGTCCGCCGCCGCGCGCCAACGAGCGTCGCGAAGAACGCGAGGCCGCGGCGACGCACCGCACGTCACTCGACCGGGCGGCCCGCCGCTGCTGCTCTGCTTCGCATTTGGTGCGCTCCCGCTCGCAATCGAGCAAATCGGCCTCGTACTGCTTCTCAGCGGCAAGCAGCAACAGCGCTTCGGCAGTCAGGCCCAGAATGTAACAACCGGCTACGCACGCACCCCACACGGGTGGGTCGGCGATCAGTGGAGCGCAGGCGGTGATACAACCACCGCCCCCGGCGAGCGTGCCGCCCAGAATCTGCTGGCGCGCCGCCTCATACCGCCGCTTGGCCGCCTCCTTGCACAGGCGCTCCTCCTCGGCACAGTTGCGCTCGTCCGGCTCTGTGGTCCGCCAGCCGCCCGGGAGCTCGATTCGCTCCCAGAAGAGCGTCGCACGCGCGACTGCTCCCTCCTCATCCGCCTCCAGGCTCAGCGGACCGAACGAACGCAGGATGATGGGGACTCCCTGATCGTCAAGCACGTCGAACGTGATCTCCACAACGACGCCGGCCGCCGACGCCGGCGCGCCGGTGCTGCCGGTCATTGCGCCCGCGACGACATAACGCTCTGCGGCAATCGCATGGAGTTGTGCAAGCTCATCCGCGCTGTATTGCAT
>JABRWC010000024.1:0-30753 GCA_039961675.1 Phycisphaerae bacterium | reverse complement strand
TGTCCGAATACGGCGCGGGCGTGGTCAGCGCGCGGTTCTCGCGCAGGGCGACAAGCATGTACGGGTCCGCGTCGTCGTAGCGTTCGAACAACCCCGCCTGGTCGATGACGCCGTCTCCGTCACCGTCCACGGGGAGCGCGGAGTCCACCACGAAGTGGACCCCGTCGTCGCGCAGCACGGCGGTGTAGACGTACTTCACGTCCGGCGTGTGGCGAAGGAAACTGCGCAGCGGGTTCAGAATCCGGTTGTAGGCCTCGGAGTCGAGCTGCTCCGGCGAGACCAGCGTGCGGTGCAAGTCGCCGTCCACGACGCTCGCCGCTGCGTGTGTGAGCCGCAGCAGGTGACTGCGGACTTCCGCGCGCTGCGCCTCGGCGGCGCGCTGGTAGAGCAACAGCGCCGCGATCGAGGTGACGAACAGGATTGCCGCCGCGACGAGCAATCCGTCGCGCGCGGGACGAATGGGCCGCACATCGGGTGCAAACGCATCCGCGCGGGGCTTCGTCGCCTCCTGACCCGGGGGCGCGTCGGCCGAAGGGGAACCACGATGTTGCGCTGCGCTCATCCTCGACGCTCCACGGTTCCCGCGCGCGATGCGCGCCGCCACCCGGCGCCGCTCCGCGCAGGCGCGCCGCGGCCGCACGGCCGGCGACGGCCCGTCGATACGGCTATATCGACGCGATCGATCGGTGACTGCGCCGGCTGCGTGTAATCTCGGCACAGGAAAACGGACCCTGCACGTTGGGCGACCCGCCCGGCGGCGGGTTATCGGCGCTGCGCGGCGCTGTGCAGCTCGCGCGTCGGCGTGTCGATGTACGGGACGTTCATGGGTGGAACGCCGATGTGCCTGGACTTGCAGCAGATATTGGACGGTTGGAACCGGACGGCCCGCGAGCGGTGCGCGCGATTCTTGCGCGCCGAGGACGGGTCGGACCTGGTTCAACTGCGGATCGACCTGGGGCTGCTCCAGATGCACGCCGACGGCCGCCCGGACGGATCGCGCGACGCGACCCTGCTGGACCGCGCGAGCCGGGCGCTCGACGCCGGTCAGGACATCGGCGAGGAGGAATGGGAGCGCCTTCACCGCGAGTTGCAGCAGTTCAACTACCGGCGGATCGCGTTGATGGAGCTGGCCGGCGCGGAAGATGACGTCGGTGCCGCGGAAGACGCCGAGCCTTGGCTCCAGCGCGCGCTGCGCGACACGCAGCACTGCCTGCGAATCCTCCAACTCGAAAGCCGCCATGACCGTGGGCGGTCGGAAAACGTCTCGCTGTTGCCGACGCTGATCCTCAATCGCACGCGGCTGCTGGCCCGCATCGAGAGTTTGCAGAACCGGCCGGAGCAGGCGGTCGACGCAATCGAGGACGGCCTCGAGGCGCTGCGCGAACTCATGCGCGAAGCCGGGTGCAGCGAGGAGCAGTGCCGCGACGACCCGACGCTCAACTACCTTGTCCAGCTCAGCCGGCGCATCCGACGCCGGTTTCACGTCCGGCGCACGCTGCGCGAGCAGCTCACCGACGCCGTGCAGCGCGAGGACTACGAGACCGCCGCCCGTTTGCGCGACGAGCTGAACCGCCGTCCGAACGCGGACTCCCCCCAGGTTGAGCCCTGACGCAGGGCGGGCAGATCAGGCGGCATGCGTCCGCTGAGTACAGCGAAAGCACGCCGCCCGCCGCGTGAAATTGCGCCGCCGCCGCCTTCCAGAAAAACGCATCGCGCCGAGCCGCCCGCCGCTTATAATGGCCCAATTCGCCGCCGTGCGCGCCGCCAAGCGCACGGGGCGGCGCGGCTTCATCAGCGGCGTGCCGAAAACAGACCGAGGGGCGGCGTGGAAGCCAAGTTCATCCGAGTCATCGGAGCTCGGCAGCACAACCTGGCCGGCGTCGACGTAGACATCCCGCGCGATCGGTTGGTCGTGATTACTGGCGTGAGCGGTTCCGGAAAGAGCAGCCTCGCCTTCGACACGCTCTATGCCGAAGGGCAACGCAAGTACGTCGAGTCACTGAGCGTCCACGCGCGCCTGTTCCTCGAGCAGGTCGGCAAGCCAGATATCGAGCGCATCGAAGGCCTGCCGCCCACGCTGGCGATCGCGCAGCTCGCCACCGCACCCAACCCGCGCTCCACCGTCGCAACGACCACCGAAATTTACGACTTTCTGCGCTTGCTCTTCGCGCGCATCGGCGAACCCCACTGCCCAGGCTGCGGCCAGCCGCTCCGCCGGCGGACCATCGACCAGATCGTCGATGAGGTGCTCGCCTACCCGGCCGACTCGCGCGTCATGGTGCTGGCCCCGCTGGCGCGCGGGCACCGCGGCGACCACGCGCCGGTGTTCCGCCGCATCCAGCGCGAGGGCTTCGTCCGTGCGCGCGTGAACGGAGAGCTGGTCGAGGCCCGCGAGGTCGCCGGGTTGTCGGCGAAGGGCCGCTACGACATCGACGTGGTCGTCGATCGGCTCGTGCTGCGCCCGGAGATTCGCCACCGGCTCGCGGACGCGGTCGAGACCGGGCTGGGTCTGGCCGACGGCGTCGTGATCGTCAGTCGGGCCGCGCCCGAGTCGCCGCGCGGTCTGCAACCCAACGCTGGGTCGCGCCGCAACGGCAACGGCAGCCCCTGGACCGACCAGACGTTCAGCGAGCACTTCAACTGCGCCCACTGCGGCGTGAGCATCGTGGAGCTGGCCCCGCGTCTGTTCAGCTTTAATTCCCCGTACGGCGCGTGCGAAGCCTGCGGCGGCCTCGGAACCACGATGCGCTTCGATCCGGAACTCGTCGTTCCGGACGGATCGCGGACGCTCGGCGGCGGGGCGGTTGCGGCCTGGGCAGCAGGGAAGAAGAGCCTGGCGGCCAGCTACCTGAAGCTGACGCGCACGTTGTGTGCCGCGTTCGCGGTGGATCCGGCGACGCCGTACAACGCGCTGCCGGAGGACCTGCGGCGCATTCTGCTATACGGAACCAAGCCCAGGGACAAGCAGCGCTTCGGGATCGAGTTCGAGGGGGTGATTCCGAACCTGGAGCGGCGGGCGAAGGCGGCCGGCAACGACTTTGCCCGCGGCCGGCTGAGCGCCTTCCAGAGTGAGCACGTGTGCGAATCGTGCGGCGGCGCGCGGCTGCGGCGCGAAGCGCTGGCGGTGCAAGTCGCCGGGACGAACATTCGCCAGATCACCGAGCTTTCGATCGAACGGGCCGCGGAGTGGTTCGAGCGTGTGAGCTTTCAGGGCGAGCGCGCCAAGGTCGCCGAGCCGATCCTGGCGGAAATCCGCCGCCGCCTGCGGTTCATGAACGCGGTCGGGTTGGGATATCTGACACTCGACCGCGGCAGCGCTACGCTTTCGGGCGGGGAAGCGCAGCGCATCCGGCTGGCCACGCAGCTCGGCAGCGGACTGGTGGGTGTGTGCTACGTGCTGGACGAGCCGACGATCGGCCTGCACCAGCGCGACAACGAGCGGCTGATCCACGCCATGCGCGGGCTGGTGAGCATCGGGAACACCGTAGTCGTTGTGGAGCACGACGAGGACGTCATTCGCGCCGCCGACTACCTGATCGACATGGGCCCGGGCGCCGGGCTGCACGGCGGGCGAATCATCGCCCAGGGGCCGCCGCAGGAGGTGATCGACGACCCGCAGTCGCTCACCGGGCGCTTCCTGCGGCGCGAGTTCGAGATTCCGCTCCCGGAAGAGCGCCGGGCGGCCCGGCGCGCCGAGTCGCTCCAGGTGATCGGCGCGACGGAGAACAACCTCAAGAACGTCGACGCGCGCATCCCGCTGGGCGTGTTCTGCGCCGTGACCGGCGTCAGCGGCGCGGGCAAGAGCACGCTGATCTCGCAGATTCTGATGCCGGCGCTGCGCCGCAGGCTGCATGGCTCGCGCGAGCGCGTCGGCCGGCACGAGCGGCTGGTCGGGGCGAACCACATCGACAAGGTCATCGAGGTGGACCAGACGCCGATCGGGCGCACGCCGCGAAGCAATCCGGCGACGTACACCGGCGTGTTCGACGAGGTGCGCCGGCTGTACGCCCGTACCAAGGAGGCGCGCATTCGCGGCTATGACGCAAGCCGCTTCTCGTTCAACGCCAAGGGCGGCCGCTGCGAGGCCTGCCAAGGTCAGGGTGTGCGGCGGATCGAGATGCACTTCCTGCCCGACGTGTTCGTCGAGTGCGACGAATGCAAGGGGCTGCGCTACAGCCGCGAAACGCTCGAAGTGCGCTACCGCGGCAAGAGCATCGCCGACGTGCTCGAGATGCGCGTCGAGGAAGGGCTGCGGTTTTTCGACAGCTTTCCGCGCATCAAGGCCGGCGTGCAGGCGCTCTCCGACGTCGGCCTGGGCTACATCCGGCTCGGACAGCCGTCGAACACGCTCTCCGGCGGCGAGGCGCAGCGCGTCAAGCTGGCCTCGGAGCTGTGCAAACCTTCGACTGGGCACACTTTGTACGTGCTGGATGAGCCAACGACCGGCCTGCACTTCGCCGACATCCACACGCTGCTGGCGGTGCTCAACCGCTTGGTGGACATGGGCAACACGGTGCTGGTGGTGGAGCACAACCTCGACGTGATCAAGACCGCGGACTGGATCATCGACCTCGGCCCGGAAGGCGGCGACGCCGGCGGACGCATCATCGCCGAGGGTACGCCGGAGGAGGTGGCCGCCAATCCCGCCAGCCACACGGGGCGCTACCTGGCGGCGAAGCTGGCCGCTGGGCCACGGCCTCCGTAATCGCTCGGCGCATCAGCCGCGCTGCCAAGATGCCGTTTCCCGTTTTGCCGTGCGACCACCGTCGCACGGCCCGCAACGGGTCTTCCGTGCCTACACAAAGCGCATAGAATAGAACGAAGTGCTCAACGTGGGGCTTCGCCGACGCTGAGTTCCCCGACGGACTCGGAGGTCCGACGCCACAACCCTGCGACGCCCCGCGAGCTCGACGCTTCAATGCGCCGGCGCTACGGCGCCCTGCGTCCCGCGGCCGGCGCGCCCCCGCCTGCCGCCGGCTGCGTGATCGGCCCGCCGCGCCGCGCCGCGTCGTGGAAGAAGATGAACCGACGCAGCGCGTCGTAGCCGTGGCACGACGAGCACAGCGCATTGCCCGTCAGGCTGCGGATGTGCCACTGCCGGGCGCGCAGCTCGCGCAGCGGCGGCAGCTCCGCGCCCTCCGGCATCGGCAGCGGTGTCGAACGCCCGTGCGTCAGATGGCAGGTGCGGCAGGTGATCTTGCCGTTCGGAGCGACGCTGCCGTCAGGTCCGAACAAAGGCAAGAATCCCGGCGAGTCCGGCGGTTCGGTGTTGTACATCGCCACGTCGGGATGCGAGGCGATGGCCGGCGGCGCGACCGGGCCGCCCTCGCGATGACACGCGGTGCAGTGCCGGTCCACCGAGGGAACCAGGCTCGCCGCCGTAGCGGTCGCGCCCACCGCCGCTGGTCCTTCGAGCGCCTTGGGCCACAGGTACCGGGGCTCCAGCTTCTCCACGTCGCCATGAATGTTGTGGCATGGGCGGCAGGCGTCGGAATCGAACCCGGCGGTGTGGATCAGTTCCGGCGCATGGCCGATGAAGTCGATGTTGCCCCGATCCGGGTGGCAGTTCAGGCACAGGTCGTGGTAGCCCTGGCGCGCGTCGCCGCGCAGCAGCACGCCGTCGGACCGATGCGGATCGTGGCAGGTGCGACACGAGAGCATCGCCCGGCCTTCGCTGTCCGTCGCGACCAGCAGCCCCGAAGTCTCCGCCGGAACGATGCCACGGCGCGGATGAACCAGCGCCCGGCGCGAGTCCAGCCCCGGCTCGGCGTCGCTGTGACAGCCGACGCAGGAAGCGTCGGCGGCCACATCCGTCGCAGCCAGGGGGATCCGGAACAGCCCTGAACTCGAATCTCCGTGCGGTCGATGGCACGCGAGGCAGCCGTCTTGCGTCTCCGCGGCGGCCTGCGGCCAGGCGAGCGGATCGCGTTTCAGGTCGTGCGGTCCGCCCGCAAGCTCCGCCTGGGCCGCGTGGCAGCCGCGGCAGGTATCGGCCGCGGGCGCGCAGAGGAACTTGGCCAGGCTCGGCTCGTGTGGATTGTGACACTCCGTGCACGTCACGCGGGGGTGATTCACGTCGCCCAGGTGATGTTCGGCGAGCTGGCCCGGGGCGTGGCAGGTCATGCACTGGCCGGACGGGTCCAGCGCCGTCGGAACGCGCGGTCGCGCGAACCGGTGCCCGGTGTGGCACGCGCTGCACATGCCGGCGTCCGCGACGCTTGCACCAAGCACGTTTGTCGCCTGGGGGTGGTTCGACGCCAGATCATGCGGCGAACCGGCCATCGCCGCCAATTCCGAGTGACAGCCCAGGCACGCCTGCCCGCCGTCGGGCTGAAACGCGAGCAAGTGCTCGGGCGATGCCGCGTGGTGCGGCGCGTGGCAGGTCGAACAGAGCAGTTCGCCGTTGGCACCGACGCGTGTGGCGAACGTCTCGGCGACCGCGCGCTGCTCGTCGTTGAGCAGCGGCTCGCGGCCGTGCCGGCTGCGCGTGGCCTCGGAAAACAGCTCAGGCGAGAGCGTCTTGTGGCAGCTCAGGCACAGGTCGTTCGTGCCGGGGTCTGCGACGAGCAGCCGCTCGTAGCGCGCGCCGTGTCCCTGGTGGCAGCCAAGGCACGAAAGTTCCTCAGCCGTCTTTCCCTCGTGCGCCGCGGCGCCCATCGCGGATTTCGGAATCGCCGCCGCCGTGACTGGGTGCATGCCTTCCGCCACGCCGCCGTCCAGTCCGCGATGACAGGACATGCACAGTTCGGAGGGGCTTTTCTCTGCCCGCAGGAACACGACGTCCTTCAGCTCGTTGCCGGAACCGCCGCGGGCGTGCGCCGAATGGCACGTGCGGCAGGCGATCTTGCCGTCGACCAGCGGAAGATTCTTGGGCACGTCGAAGCCGGCGGGCGGCGGAACGTCTGCGCGGTGCCCGTGCTCGACCCACACGCGGCGCCGGGAGTCGCCCACGGCGCCGTCGTGACACGAAAGACAGTTCGCGGCCCGCGCCGCGTACGGCTCGTTGGGGCGCGTCCGGGGCGGATCGACAAGCTGCGTCGGCTTGCCGTCGACCAGCGGCTGCATCCAGTCGAAGTGGCACGCGGTGCAGGCCCGCGGCTGCGGCGTGCCCAGCGCGCCGCCCTGCCCGGCGGTGTGCACGGGCTGCGCCGTCGGGTCCGCGGCGATGCGCACGCGGCGAATCCGGCTGGCGGAAAGCTCGATCACCAGCAGGTTGCCATCCCGGTCGAACGCCAGGCCGGTCGGCGCCTCGAACCGCAGCGGGTCCCCGCCGGGGTCGCGCAACACGTCGAGCAGCAGGCCCGTGCTGCGGAAGACCTGCACCACACCCATGATGCTGTCCGAGACCCAGACGTTTCCTTCGCGATCCAGCGCCACGCCCTTCGGACGATAGAGGTCTCCCAGTTCGACGCCGTATGCGCTGATCGTCGCCGCCGGCCGGCCCGCGCGGCCGAAGACCTGCACGCGGCCGTTGATCACGTCGGTTACGAACAGGTCCCCATTGGGAGCGCAGACAGCCTGGAACGGGTAGCGGAACTGCCCCAGCGACTCGCCGCTCTGGCCGAGAAAGCTCCGCACGCCGGTCTGCGGCTCGAACTGCCCCAGACGATGGTTGTTGTTGTCGACGAACCAGACCCGAACGCCGTCCGGGTCGGCGGCCACGTCGGTCAGGTCCACGGGCGCCGCGGCCGGACCGTCCGAAAGATCCAATTCGAACGCGAGGCCGCCGTCCGCGGACAGCGCCACGATTCGCCGGTTTCCCGTGTCGGCGATCCACACCCGGCCTGCCGCGTCCACGTCAAGCCCGGTAGGCTGGCTCAGCGCCCGCGCGCCCGCGCTGTCGATGACGGTTGCCCGAATGCCGTCCGGCTCGAATGCCAGCACGCGGTCATTCACACCGTCGGCGACGAGGATCCGGCCGTCCGCGCCGACCGCGGCGTCGGTCGGCATCATCATGGCGGGCGGGCCTGCGTAGGCGATGTCTTGCACGACCGCGCCGACGAAGCGGTGCCGTCCGCCCTGCGCCAGTGCGGCGGCGGTGCACGACAAGGCGACGAGCGCCAGCGCAACGACGCCGCGCGCCCGCGCGAATCGGCGCCCAACCGCCGTCATTCCCGCGCAGGCGGAAATCCAGCCGATCGCACCGGACGCCGGCGCGAATCGAACCCGACAGCAACGGTCCGAGACCGGTCCCCCAGGGCCGACCAGAGCGTCGGGGCGGTTCGGGATCGCGTTCACGCCGGCGCTCCTACTCTCCGTCCGGCCGGGTGGCGGGACGCTCCGGCATGAACTGCGGCATGTAGAACGGCTGGCCCTGCATGATGTGCTCGATGGCCTGCATGACCATCGGCCGCATCAGGTCCTGGACGCGCCGCGGCGGATATCCGACGGAGTGCAACTCGACCAGCGAGCCTTCGGCGCGATGGCAATTCGTGCACGTCAGCGTCGGTTCGCGGCGTTGCGGGTGGACCTCCGCCAGCAGGCGCTTCCGCTCCGCATCATTGCGCGAGGCGTCCGGTTCCAGGTAGCGCCGAACGGCGGCTTCGGTCCCCTCATGCGCCAGGCGCGGGCGCCCCGCGCCGTCGCGAAGCGCCAGCTTCGCGCCATACTCGCCGCGAAAGTGCCGCGGCACAATGTCGCGTGCCAGGCCGACCAGCCGCGCGAACTCTTCGCTCTCGGCGCGGACCGCCGCCAGATGATCCGCCAGGCCGGCGATCGCCGGCGACGCGCCAGCGGCGCGAAGCAAGCCCACGATCTCCTTCTGCTCGGCGGAGGTCCAGCCGTCCGGGGCGCGCTCCGGCCGCTCCGTCAGCCAGGCGTACGCCGCGAGCAGCGCCGGCGCCGCGACCGGCCGGCCGGTCGCCAGGTCGTACCACGTGAGCTTCAGCGGCGTCGTCTCCGAGCGCAGGTGGCACACGCCACAATGAATGCTGGTGGCGTGCATGTTGAGGAACGCGCGGTCTTCCTTGCGGGCGTTGTGCGGCAACGGCGCGTGGCAGCCGCTGCGCGTGCAGTCGTTGAATCGGTCGGGCTGGAACCAGGTGTCGAAACGGTGGTAATGCGCCGGCGGCAGGCGCGGGTTCTCGGTCGCCAGCACGCCGGAGAAAGCCGCCGGACCTCGTTCGAGGACGCTGCGGTCCAGGCGCGTGGGGATATCGACGACCTGGGCTGGCGGGGGCGTCGGCAGGATCAGCGACACGAGCAGGTATTCGAACGCCTTCCAGCTCAGCCAGAGGATGATCGCGATGAGCAGCAGGGCGTAGATGCGCTTCACGACCCAGAGCACGAGCCGTTCCGCGCCGTGGACCACGCGAACCGGCGCCGATTCGCCGTGACGGGCGGGATGACCGGCAGGGTCAGGCATGTCCGGCCTCCAGGTCCAGGTCGACGCCAAGCTCGAGCGCGGCCTGCTCGACAAATTCCGAGTGCCCCTCGGCCAGTTCGGAAATCGGCGTCTTCCCGCTCAGCGTGGCGAGCGAAAGCGGGAACACGTGCGGAGCGAGGATCACGTTCACGATGTGCAGGATTCCCACGTGGATCACCGCCAGGAATGCTTCGTACGTGTGGGCGATCAGGGCGATGTTGAACACCCGGCCGCCAAACACGTGCGAAACGAGCTGCTCGCCCCAAAGCATGATGCCTGTGATTCCGAGCAGCGCGGTGCCCCAGAACACGCCGATGTACTCGAACTTCTCCTTGACGTTGAAGCGGCCGAACGTGGGCCGCTCCCTGCTGAGGTACGCGAGGTAGGCCAGCAGCTTCAGACCCTTCACTCCGTCGGCGGGCGTGACCCACATCGGCAGCGACGTGACCGCGGCGACCAGGCCGCGGCGACCGTCGGGTGCCTCGTGACGCCGCCGGATGATGATCGTGGCGACCACGTATCCGAGGTGCATGAGCATGCCGGTTGCGAGCGCCAGGCCGGCCCAGTGGTGCACGGTTCGGGCGGTGCTCAGGCCCCCGAAGACGTCGATGACGCGCTTGGCCCAAGCCTGGTCGGCGAACTTCATCGGGAAACCCGTGAGGGCCAGTGTGGCGAACAGCGCCACAAGCACCCAGTGCTGCACGCGCTGGTTGACCGTGAAGCGCGTCAGCTTCCGCCGGCCCAGCGGGTGGTCCAGCACCGCCTGGGTCAGCGCCAGCATGCGGTGCTCGGCGTGTGAATGCCGTCCGACGACCACGTCCAGCAGCTCCAGCACGCAGATCAGCATCGACGGACCGAAAGTCGCGACCGTCAACACGATGAACAGCGCGGCGATGATGAACTCGAGCGAGCCGCGCACGGTCGGCAGGTCGAGGTGCACCGCCGCGGCGGCCAGTGCCTTGTCGGCGCCGGGGTGACAGGCGGTGCTGCGGCATGAGTCGGCGACACGCACAACGTTCACCGAAGACGCCGGGTCCTGCGGGCCGAGCATCAGGTGCGCGCTGCCGCCCGCCCGCACGTGGCAGGAGAGGCAGTTCGCCGTCTCCTGGTCCCCCAGCAGCGCCGCCTTGCCGTGGTAGCTGCGCATGTAGCTGCCGACGCTGTTGGGAATCTCATGTTGCGCGAGGACGGCGGGATCGCTGTGGCAAAGCCCGCATATCTGGGCCAATTCGAGCGTGGGTCGCGCCGGCTGAAGTCGCGACGCGATGTGGCGGAGATAGTACGCCACGTCGGATGGAATCTGCTCGCGGTGGCACGTGTCGCAGCGGTCGAATGTGCGCCCGCCAAGCGAAGAGAGCACCGGCATCGCGCCGGTGGGGTCGCGGAACAGCGGCTCGTCGTGGCAGTACAGGCACTGTGACTGGCCTTCCGACAGCACCGGGCCGCCCGCGAAGCTCAGTCCGTCGAGCACTTCCGGCGGGTGGGCGCTGCGCGCCAGCACGTCCGCCACGCCGGCGTGACTGAAGCGCCGCTCGATGCCCGTAGGGTCGTTCAGGTGGCAGGTCTGCGTGCAGTTCACCGGCGTCGTCGTCTTGTGCGGAACGACGCTGACCTCCTCGCGAAGGTGACAATCGGTGCAGGCGGCGCGCGCGTGCGGACCGCGCCGCTCATGCACGTACTCGGGCTGGACGAAGTACAGGTGCAGCCGGTCGGCCGCGGCGTCGTAGCGGCTCAGGCCGCGATACTGGTGGCAGAACAGGCAGTTGTCGGGGTCGTCGGCCAGCGCCCGCGGCGCGGCAACCGGCAGCGCGATCGCCGACAACGCTCCTGCGACCGCGACGGCCACCCGCAACACGACGCTGTGCCGCGAAACTGCGCCCGTGCCCATCCCGTGTTCCTCGCCCTCAGGGCTGCTCTTGGGCCGCCTGGCTTTCCGGCTCCAGCGGCAGGAAGAACGGCTGGCCGCTCTCGATGCTGAGCACCTGCCGCACGATGCTGCTGCTCCGCAGCGCCTCGACGCGCGACGGCGGATAGCCGAGCTTCAACGCATCGACGAGCGTCGGCTGCGCATTGTGACAGGGCGTGCACATCGCGCCGATGGGCTCGATGCCTTCGTGCACGACCTGGAGCAGCGCCTCGCGCTCGGGCTCGCCGAGCTTGGCCGATTGCCGCACGAATCTCTGCGCCGCCTCGCGCTGCGCGGCGCTCGGCTGGTACGCCGGTTCGCCCCCTTGAGAATACAGGCCGATCTTCGCCGCGTACTCGCCGTGCACGTGCAGCCCGATGCCGTAGCGCATGTCCTCGATGATCGAACGGAACAGCTTCCCGGTCGGGTGCGTCGTTTGCAGCTCAATCAGCCAGCCGCGGAGCTGTTCATGCTCGCCCGCTTGTTCGAGCGCCGCGGCCAGCAGGCCCTGCAACCGGGCGCTGAGCGCCGCGGGGTCGTCCGTCCAGTCGTGCGGAAGCGCTTCGAGCAAGGCCGAAATCTGCAACACGGCGGGCACGTCGGTCCGTTCGCGGCGATCCAGCTCGAACCAGTGCGGCTCCTGCCCCGACTTGCCGGCGTGGCAGACGGTGCAGTCCACGAACGTCGCGTGCATGTTCAGGAACGCGCGGACTTCAATCCGCTCGCCGTGCGGCAGCGGCGCGTGGCAGCCGGATGTGGTGCAACTGTTCTGCGAGTCGGGGCGGAACCAGAACGGAATCTGGTGGAAATGCGCCAGCGGCGAGCGCGGGCGATGCTGGCTTCCGAACACGTCCGCGCGGGCCAGCGTCCCCAGCTCCAGCCGCTTGGGGATGTTCGTGATGTGCACCGGGGCCGACTCGTGCGCCGTGACGATGTGGATCAGGAACCGCATCGAGATGAACGCCAGCCACGCGCAGACGAAGCACATCCCCAGCGAATAGACGCGTTTCAGCGCAATCCAGGTCAGAGCGGCGGGACCGTGCGGCGCCGGCGGCGTCTGCACCTCGATGCCCAGCTTGCGCGCCGCCGCTTCAAGCTGCGCCGAATGCTGCTCGGCGATCTCCGCCGCGGGCGCCTGGCCGGTGAGCGTCCCCAGCGAGATCGGAAAGACGATCGGCGAGAAGACGACCGTGAACAGGTGCACGACGGCGATGTAGATGAACGCCAGGTACGCCTCGTCCGAGTGAATGATGAACGCGAAGTTCAGCACGCGGCCGGAGATGTGCTCCGTCACCCAGGGCGCCTTCCAGAGCACGAAGCCGCTGGCGCCCATGATCGGCGCGCCCCAGAAGACCGCCCAGTACTCGAACTTTTGCGTGAAGCTCATTCGGCCCATCGACGGCCGTGTGCGGCTCAGCCCCAGCAGAAACGCGAACTGGTGGCCGAACTCGCGGACGTCGTCCAGCGTCGGCACCATCGGCGATTCCAGGATCAGGCGCAAAACGCCGCGCGTCCCCCCGCGCCGCCGTTCCGCGCGAACCGCCCGCGCCAGCCCAACCAGCAGGTATCCCACGTGATAGAAGAACACCCCCATCAGGATGACGCCGAAAACGCGGTGCAGGAACCGTGCCACGGTCAGGCCGCCGAAGAGCGAGACCAGGTCTGCGGCCCACTGCGTGTTCGCGAACTTCACCGGCATGCCGGTCGCGACCAGCAGGATGAAGCTGATCGCCAGCAGCCAGTGCTGGATGCGCTCGTGCACGCTCATGCGCTGAAGCAGCGCCCGGCCTTCCGGCGTCTGCTGCACCAGCTTCGCCAGCCGCTTGTGATGCTCGTAATTCGGATCGCGCCGCCGCAATGCCACGTTCAGGAACTCGAGCAGAATCAGAACGAAGAACACGACCATCACGACCGCGGTGAGTGTCACGAACAGCACGGCCACGACGTATTCCGGCGTGATCCGTCCCGGATCGAGCTCCAGGTGCACGGCGGCCTGCGTCATGCCGGGCGCGGCGCCCGGGTGACACTCGCGGCTGCGGCATGTGTCGGCGACGTTCACCGCGTTGATGGTGGAATCCGGGTCGTCGCGGGCCAGCATGGCGTGGATGTCGCCCGCCCACGACGCGTGGCAGTTGATGCAGGTCGCCGTTTCCTTGCTGCCCAGCAGCTTGGCCTTGCCGTGGAAGCTGTGCAGGTAGCTGGCGACCGCGTCGGTTCCGCTGATCTGCGCCAGGATCGCCGGGTCGCTGTGGCAGACAGCGCAAATCTGCGCCAGTTGCTCGATCGGCCGCGCCTGCTCGAAGCGAGACGAAACGTGGTTCGAAAAGTACGCCACCGGTATCGGAATCTGGACCCGGTGACAACTGCTGCACCGCTCGGTCGCCTCGCCGGAGCGCGCCGAGGACCAGCCGCCTGCCACTTGCTCGCGAAACATCGGCTCATCGTGGCAGTACAGGCAGGCGGACTGCCCCGCGTGCAGCACGGGTGGATCGAAGCGCAGCTTCTCCAGCGCGGCCGGGGCGTGCACGCTGCCGGCCAATGTGTCCGCCGTCGGCGCGTGCGTGAAGCGGATCGGCGCGCCGGTGGCCGTGTCCAGGTGGCACATCTTCGTGCAGTCGACGCGCGTCTTCACCTCGTGCGGGATTCGGCGGACTTCCTCGCGCTCGTGACAATCCGTGCATCCCAGCCGCGTGTGCGGGCCCTGGAAGTACGCGTAATACTCGGCGGAGCAGAAGAACAGCCGCAACTCGCCGGTCTGGCGCTCCAGCCGGCTCAGCCCGCGGAATCGATGACACAGCAGACAGTTCTCCGTGTCTTGGCCGACGGCCGGCGCGGACACGGCCAGCGCGACGATCAAGGCGAGCACCCCGCTCGCCGCCCGATTCCTGCACAACGAGCCTGTAGTGCTGACGCCGAATTGCATCGCTTCCGTTCCCTGCTGCCTGCCAGCGGATACAGCGGCGGGTGCTCCGCGGCGCCGGCACGCCGCGGGTCGCGGGGAGCTCGGTCCGAGGCGGCGAACGACCGCGCTTGCGCTGCAGCCGCCTGGTCCGCCGCGCCCCCCTCACGGACCCGTAAAGAGCGCGGATTCTACGCACAGCGTGCACGACCGGCAACGCAACGCGTCGAGCGCAAAACCCCATCGACTCGCCGCGCCCGGTAGACCGCCCCGCCTCACAAGCGCCCGCGGAGCGCCGCGCCGGGGTTCGGCCCTTGCGTACAGGTGCGGCGGCGGTTGCAAGGGTGATGGCTGGCCGGTTTCGGCGCGGCCAGCCAATTGGGATCGTGGCGGTCCTGATCCCGGGGAAGCCGGCATTGAACGCCGTGCGCACGGAGAGCTGCCGTTTGCGCGACGGCCGGCGCTCACAGGGTGACGGATTTCCGGCCAAATGGGATATTTCCGGTGCCATACGATCGCCGCTCCACCGGAAAAAAGCCGCGCGCGGCGCTGGACCATTGCCGATCGTTCCAGTAGTGTTTGAGCGCGCAAACGGGTGGGTTCCGAATAGATTGAAACCGACTTCGCGCGGCAGCGCGGCGGAGCGAATCATGTTCGGAAGCGTCATTCATCTCTCTGCAAGGTGAAGGGAGGCAATTGTATGCGATCCAAGTTTCTAGCCGCAGTGAGGGTGCTGTGCGTGTTCGCGTTGTTCACGCCCGGCATTCTCCACCTGGTGGGCACAACCGGGTTCATCACCGGCTGCATCACCCCGCCGACCGACGGCACGGATGGAACCGACGGGACGGACGGCACCGATGGCACGGATGGAACGGACGGAACGGACGGAACGGACGGCACCGATGGAACCGACGGGACCGACGGCACGGATGGCACCGACGGCACGGACGGCAGCGGCACGACCGGCGACACCGGACTGACCGGCAAGTTCGTCGGCGCCAAGACCTGCTCCCTCTGCCACGTCACGATCCATCGCAACTGGTCGGCGACGCTGCATGCACGCGCGCTGGAAAGCCTCGAAGGGATTAATCAGGGCACGAACGCCGAGTGTCTCGGTTGCCACACCGTCGGCTTCGGTCAGGAAGGCGGCTTCAAGGACCGGGCGACGACCAACTCGCTGGCTGGCGTCGGCTGCGAGAACTGTCACGGCCCCGGCCGCGACCACGTCGAGAACATCGAGGACGAGTCGCTTTACCCGGTGATTGACATCGGGGCTGACGTCTGCGGGGCGTGCCACACCGGCTCACACCACCCGAATTTCGAGGAATGGCAGGAGTCCAAGCACGCGGCCGTGACGGAGGAACTCGCCCAGGAGTTCTTCGAGGGCACGAACGTGAACCGCTGCGGCATCTGCCACTCCGGCGACGCGTTCTATTCGATCGTGCTGAAGACCGAGACGATCGAAGACACCGCGCTCGAGGGCATCCCGGCTGAGGACCAGAATCCGATCACCTGCGCGATCTGCCACGATCCGCACATGCAGACCGGCAACGCTGCCGAACCGGAAGACGGCCGCGACTACCAGTTGCGCTACCCGGAGGTCGCGTTCCCGACGCCGGACAATTCCATCAACTCCACCACGAACCCCGACCGGTTCAACATCTGCGGCCAGTGCCACCACGACCGCGGCCGAGATTGGACGTCGAACTCGCGCGGTCCGCACTACGGCCACCAGTCCAACGTGTACGTCGGCGAGATGCCGATGCCCGACGGCGAAGAGGACAGCCCGCTGGTGCTGAGCCGCGTGTCGGTGCACTCGTTCGCCCGCGAGCAGTGCGCCACGTGCCACCTGTTCCGCCAGGACTTCCAGGACGAGAACGCCCCGGCGATCGCCGGCCACACCTTCACGGTCAATGAAGACAGTTGCGCGACGGCGGGTTGCCACCCGTCCACGGCGCAGGCCGAGGCCGTGAAGACCACGCTGGCCACCGAGATCCAGGGCCGCATCGAGGAAGTGCGCGCGCTGCTCGGCGACGAGGCGCTGTGGCAGTATTCCGCTGAAGGCGGTCCGCCCAGTGGGGATCAGGGCGACATTCCCGAGAGCATCCGAAAGGCCCGCTTCCTGCTGCTCTACGTCGAGCACGACGGCAGCCTGGGCATTCACAACCCGGCGTACGTCCGCGACATGCTCCTGGAGGCCAAGGAGCTGATCGAGGGCGAGGCCAACTGGCCGCCTCCGTAATGCGGCGTGGTCGATAGATTGACACAAATCCTGCGGGCGGCACGGGAGCGACAGGCCTCCGGCCGCCCGCCGGCTTTTTCCCCGCTGGCTCACATTCCAGGGCGAGTAGCCGGAGAGCCGGCGCTTCAGCCGGCGGCCGTCCGATATGCGCGGCCGCGACTCGCCTGAATAATCACGCCCCCTCGGCCGTCTCCCTCCTCAGAGAGCGATACGAAGGAGACGACCATGAAACGCCTCATGATCATCAGCACGCTGTGGACCGCCCTGAGCCTCACCGGCGCCGCCCTGGCCGCGGACGCCGAGACTTCCGCGAGCGCCGGCGGCTTTCGCGGCGACCGCAACGGAACCGCGACCGCGACCGCCAGCTACGAAGGAGACGTTGGATTCGCCCGCACCAACAGCCGCAGCGGGCGCGTGGACGTCGCCCGCGGCGTGGCCGTGGGCTTCGACGAGGACGGGCTTTCGCTGTCCATCAGCAACGCGATCGACCCGCGGTTCGGCCCGGCCATCGCGACGAACTTCAACATCAGCATCGACCGCGACGGCGACGTCGCGACCAGCGGCGGCGTAAGCCTGGCGAACGGGCCCGGCTACCGGCAGGTCAGCGCCGGCGGCAGCACCGGCGCCGGCTTCATCCAGCCGCATGCGACCTCGTTCGCCAGCGGCGACACCGACGCCCGCGGACACGTGATCGCGAGCACCCGTTCGTACAGTTCGCCGCGGCGCGTGCCGATCCGCGTGATCCACGAGCCGCGCCCGGAGCCGCGCCGCGTGATCGTGCTGCGCGGCCGGTAACCGCCGTCACAACGAAACACACAGCGAGCGCCTTACTGTCCGAACGGTGAGGCGCTCGCGTCGTCACCTGTCGGACGAGCGCCCTTGTGGCTCGCGCGCAAATCGCGTATCTGGACGCTGCACCCGACCAGTGACAGTGTGTCCGGTCGCTTCTTCGGACTGATTGCAGGGGTCTCCGCATGCCCACCCGGCTCATGTCGTGCTTCGAATTCGTCCTGATTGCGGGGATCGTCGTTCCTTCCGCGGCCGCGCAGTCCCAGCCGGCGTCCGCCGCGACGCAGACCCAGCCCACTTCCGCGCCGAGCACGCAGTCGCAGCCAGCGGAGCCCGAGCCGCTCTCGGCCGAGACGCTCGCCGGGCTGAAGCTGCGGCTGGTGGGACCCGCGCTCATGGCCGGGCGCATCGCGGACATCGCCGTCAATCCGAACGACTGCAATGAGTATTACCTCGCCGTTGCCAGCGGCGGCGTGTGGAAGACCAGCAACGCCGGCGTGACTTGGACGCCCGTGTTCGACGGCGAAGGCTCCTACTCGATCGGCTGCGTAACGATCGACCCGCGCAACCCCTTCGTGGTCTGGGTCGGGACGGGCGAGAACAACAGCCAGCGCAGCGTGGGCTGGGGCGACGGCGTGTACCGCAGCCGCGACGGCGGGAAGAACTGGGAGAACCTGGGGCTGAAGGAGTCTGAGCACATCGGCATGATTGCCATCGACCCGCGCGATTCGAACGTCGTCTACGTCGCCGCGCAAGGCCCGCTGTGGCGCGGCGGCGGCGATCGCGGCCTGTACAAGACCGTGGACGGGGGGAAAACCTGGCAGCGGGTGCTGCACGTCAGCGACGACACGGGCATCAACGAAGTGCATCTCGATCCGCGCAATCCCGACGTGCTCTATGCCTCGGCGTACCAGCGTCGCCGGCACGTGTGGACGCTGATCAATGGCGGGCCGGAGTCGGCGCTCTACAAGTCGGAGGACGGCGGCGCGACCTGGCGGAAGATCAACAAGGGACTGCCGGAAGTGGACCTCGGGCGGATCGGGCTGGACATCGCGCCGGCGAATCCGGACGTGCTCTACGCGATCGTCGAGGCCGCGGACGGCAAGGGCGGCGTGTTCCGCTCGACCAACCGCGGCGAGACGTGGGAGAAACGCTGCGACTACATGACCACCAGCGGGCAGTACTACAACGAGATCATCTGCGACCCGCTGGAGGTGGACCACTTCTACGCCATGGACACCTTCCTGCATGTGACCGACGACGGCGGCAAGACCATGCGCCGCGTCATCCAGCAGAACCGGCACGTCGATGACCACGCGCTCTGGATCAACCCGCGCGACACGCGCCACCTACGCATCGGCTGCGACGGCGGACTCTATGAGAGCTTCGACCGCGGCGAGACCTGGCGCTTCTTCGCCAACCTGCCGATCACGCAGTTCTACCGCATCAACGTCGACAACAGCGAGCCGTTCTACTATGTCTACGGCGGCACACAGGACAACAGCACCGTCGGCGCCCCGTCGCGCACCATCGACCGCATCGGGATCGCCAACGAGCACTGGTTCCTGACCGTCGGCGGCGACGGCTACGAGACCGTCGTGGACCCGCTCGACCAGAACATCGTCTACAGCTTGTGGCAGTACGGCGGCCTCGTCCGCCACGACCGGCGCAGCGGAGAGACGATCGACATCAAGCCGACCGAAAAGCCCGGCGAGGAGCCGCTGCGCTGGAACTGGGACAGTCCGCTGATCCTCAGCCCGCACGACCACAAGCGGCTGTATTTCGCTGCCAATAAGCTGTTTCGCAGCGACGACCAGGGCGACAGTTGGATCGCTGTCAGCGGCGACCTGACGCGCCGCATCGACCGCAACCAGCTCCCGGTCTTCGGCAGACTTCAGAGCGTCGACGCCGTGGCCAAGAATGCCTCCACATCTTTTTACGGCAACATCGTCTCGCTGGACGAGTCGCCGCTGGTCGCCGGGTTGCTCTACATCGGGACGGATGACGGACTGATCCAGGTCTCCGAGGACGGCGGCCGGAACTGGCGTAAGCAGGACACGTTTCCCGGCGTTCCCGACGGAACGTACGTCTCGTGCCTGCGAGCCTCGCGCCACGCCGCAAACGTGGTGTACGCGGCGTTCGACAACCACAAGCAGGGCGACTTCAAGCCCTACCTGTTCAAGAGCGCCGACCGCGGCCGCACCTGGAGCAACGTCGCCGGCGACCTGCCCGCCCGTGATACGGTCTACACGCTCGTCGAAGATCACGTGAAACCGGACCTGCTCATCTGCGGCACAGAGTTCGGCGCCTACGTCACCATCGACGGCGGCGGCAGGTGGATGAAGCTCAAGGGCGGGCTGCCGACGATCTCCGTCCGCGACCTCGAGATTCAGCGGCGCGAGAACGACCTGATCGTGGGCACGTTCGGCCGCAGCATCTACATCCTCGACGACTACTCGCCGTTGCGTTTGATCAGCAAGGAGGCGCTGGAGAAGGACGTACTGACGTTCCCGATGAAGCCGGCGCTGCGTTACGTCGAGAGCAACCGGCTCGGCGGGCGGAATGGCCGCGGAACGCAGGGATCGGCGTACTATTCCGCCCCAAATCCGCCGTTCGGCGCCGTGTTCACGTATTACCTGAAGGAAAAGCAGCAGACGCGGAAGGAGCGGCGCCAGGAGCAGGAGAAGAAGGACCTTAAGGAGGGCCGCACCCTGCGCTACCCGACGTACCAGGAATTGCGGGCCGAGGACGAGGAGAAGGAGCCTCTGCTCTTCGTCGAGATTCGCGACGAGGCCGGCGAGCTCGTGGACCGCGTGCCCGCCCCGCGCGACAAGGGGATTCAGCGCGTCGCGTGGAACCTGCGCTATCCGTCCGCGAACCCCGTCAGCCTGGCGCCGCCGGAGGAGGGAGCCCCGTGGGACGAAGGCCCCGTCGGCCACTTGGCGCTGCCCGGCGCGTATACCGCGACGCTGGTGCGCGAAGTCGATGGCGTTGCGGCGCCGCTGGGCGAGCCGCAGAAGTTCGAGGTGCGGCCGCTGCCGCTGGCGACGTTCGCGGCCAAGGATCTGCCCGAGGCCGTCGCGTTTCTCAAGAAGGTGGCGCGGCTACAGCGCGCCGTGACCGGCGCGCAGCGCGCCGCCGGCGAGGCGGACAACCGGCTCGCGCACCTGCGCAAGGCCATCCTCGATACGCCCGGCGCGGACCGGGCGATCATCGAGCAGGTCACGAAGCTTCAGTTGCGCCTGCGCGAAATCACCGTGCAACTCAACGGCGATCCGACGCTCAACAACCGCAATGAGCCCGCGCCGACCCCAATCGCCGACCGCGTCTTCGGCATCATCGGTAGCCAGTGGCGCGCCACCAGCCCGCCGACGAAGACCGAGCGCGAGCAGTACGAGCTTGCCGGCGCGCAATTCGCCACGCAGCTCGCCGCGCTGCGCACGCTGATCGAAACCGATCTGGCGCGCCTGGAGGCGACGCTCGAAACGGCCGGTGCGCCCTGGACGCCGGGACGCGTGCCGCGCTGGGAGAGTGAGTAGCGCGCCGCAAATTCGCGCCCGTTGCCGCCCGGTCCGAGCTCGAAGCCTGTTCCGAGCCCGAAGCGCAAGCGAGGAATCCTTCGCCGGAAGCGCTCGGAATCCCTCGCTTGAGCACTGGGATCGGATTGCTGGACGCCTGTCTGACCTGCCGCTCGGGGTTCCGTCGGCGCGGAATTTCGTTGACCGCTCAAAGGCCGCCGGGGACGATGTTGAATGGTGTTTGGGCGACGATCCCGGCCGACCGGTGCGGCGCTGCGTACTTCGAGCGTGCGAAGCGCTCACGCCGGCACCTCGGCGCGAGTTGCGGAAGCGCTCGCGCCCTGGGTCCCGACTGAATCCCAGGCCGGCCGAGCCGCGCGAAGGCGATCGAGGGCCGGCGCACGAGGTTGTCGCGGCCCCGGCCTTCGGACGGTCGCGGCGAGCGCTGGAGTGGGTGAGCGCCCGAGCGGGCGCCCCGTCGACGGTACAAGGCGAGCAGCGATTTCAAACCAAAGGGAGACGCGCAACATGGCACAGAAGGTGAATCCGATTCCGGCGGGCTTTCACTCGGTCACGCCGCACCTGGTGGTGCGGAACGCGGCGCAGGCGATCGCCTTCTACAAGAAGGCGTTCGGGGCCGAGGAGGTGATGCGGATGCCCGGCCCGGACGGCCAGAGCGTCATGCACGCGGAGCTGAAGATCGGCGATTCGCACGTCATGATTTGCGACGAGGCGCCGGACTGGGGAGCGCTTTCGCCGCAATCGCTCAACGGTTCGCCGGTGACGATCCACCTCTACGTGGAGAACGCCGACGCGGTGTACCAGCGTGCCGTGTCTGCGGGTGCCCGAGCGACGATGCCGCTGAGCGACATGTTCTGGGGTGATCGCTACGGCAAGCTGGTCGATCCCTACGGGCACCACTGGTCGGTCGCGACGCACGTCGAGGACGTCTCGCCCGAAGAGTGCGCGAAGCGCGCCGCGTCGGAGATGTGCGGCAAGCAGTAGTAACCGCACCCACGAAAACGCGCACGGGCGGGGCAGGGGCAAGCGCCCGCTGCTCCGCCCGTGCGGTTACCGTCCGGCGGCGGCACGAATCCGCCGAGGGGCCTGGCCTGCGGGGTGACAACGGTCCGACAGGCGAAGCCAGACCCCTCGTGCAAGACAGACGGCTCGGCTGCCGCGTTCCTACCGAATATTCAGTCCGTACGGCATGAAGCAGCCGACGCGCTCGCGGTTCAACAGCGCCAGGTTCTGCAAGGCGCTGAGCAGCGTGCGGAGCTGGTGCGGCGCCGCCTCGCTCAGCAATGGCGCGGCCAGGCGCAGCAGCGGGTCGCGACCCAGCGGCGTCGAGTGCAGCTCCCAATCGTCCTCGGTCTCTTCGCCCATGAGCTGCGCGAAGACCTCGGCCAGGCCCTTCTCGCGCGGGAAGACGAACACCTGCGGCTTGTCGAGTCCGGCCTTGTCCGCGGCGTACGCCAGCGCGTCCGCCAGTCCGCCGATCTTGTCCACCAGCCCGCGTTCGAGGGCCTGCTTTCCGGTGAAGACGCGGCCGCCGGCCATAGACTCGAGGTCGCCCTTGATGCGGTCGCCGCGCGAGGTCTGGATGCGGGCCTTGAACTGCGTGTAGACCTCGTTCATCCACTTCGTGACCCAGGCGCGCTCCTCTTCGGTCCACGGGCGGTTGAAGCTCATCAGCCCGGCGTGCTTGCCGCGATGGAACTCGGTGGTGGTGATGCCGATCTTGTTCTCCCACAGCTCGTTCCAGATCAGCTTTCCACCGACCACGCCGATGGACGCCGTGATCGTGGACTCGTCGGCGAAGATCGTCTCGCCGGGGATCGAGACGTAGTAGCCGCCGCTGCCGGCGACGCCGCCCATGCTGACGACGAGCGGCTTCTCCTTGGCGAGCTGCGTGGCGGCCTTCCAGATGATGTCGCTGGCGATCGCTGAACCGCCCGGCGACGAGACGCGCAGGACGACCGCCTTCACGTTCTCGTCCTGGCGCGCTTGTTCCAGCGCGGCGCGGACGGACGTGCTGCCGGCGGTGCTGCCGGAGAACGGGTCATTCTGGCTGGGGCCGACCATGATGCCGCCGTCGACGTAGACGACGCCGATGCCGGGCTTGTCGGTTTCCTTTGCGCCGCCGAAAAGCTCCTCCATCACGCGGTTCATTTCCATGAAAAAGGAGAACGGGTTGCTCGGATCGATCTCCATTTCGAGCTTCTTCTCGTCGTAGCGCTTGACGAATTCGACGTCGGCGCCGAACTCCTTGTGAAGGCGCGTCTTGTAGTCGTCGTAGGAACCGACGACGTCGACCAGCTTGGCCTTGAGCGCCTCCTCGGCCGAGAGCGGCCCTTCATCGACGGCCTTCTCGACCGCCTTCACGTCGAGCTTGCGGCCCTCGGCGATCAGTCCGAGCCAGCGCGCGTACAGTCCGTCCAGGAGCCAGTTAATGTTCTCGGCGAACTCGGGGCTGGGCTCCGAGCGGATGAACGGCTCGGCCGCGGCCTTGTACGCGCCGCAACGCAGCATGTCGGCCTGCACGCCGATCTTGTCGAGCATGTTCTTGTAGAAGCTCAGCTCCGCCGACAGCCCGACAATGTCAAGCTGGCTGTTCTCCGCGATGGTGATGTGATCCGCCGCGGCGGCCAGTGCGTACGACAGGTTCGTGGCGTAGTCGATGTAGGCGTGCACGAGCTTGCCTTTGGCGCGGAAGGCCTTCAGGGCGCGTGTGATCTCCTCGACCTGCGCCAAGTTCAGGCTGGGCTGCTCGATGATCATCGCGATGCCGGCGACGTCGGCGTCGTCCGCGGCCTTCTCGAGCTTGCGGATCAGCCCGAGCGTGGTCATCGGCTTCTCGCCGCCCAGGAGCACCATGAGCTCCGCGTCCGGTACGGGGGCTTCGGCAATCGGCCCGTTGAACAGCAACCGGAGAACCTGCTTCTCGGCTTGCGCGCTCGCCGGCGTGAACAAGGCGCCAGCCAGCACCAGCATCCAGATCGCTCCGAATCGCAATCGTGTGTCCGCCATTGGCATGCCTCCACGGGTTTCCCGGTCCGCGTGGCCGCTCGATACACGAACGCCGTCGCGGAGCGCGGGCCGACCCGCCGCGTATCCTATAAACCCATGCGCCAGAACGCCGTTATGGATCTCAGGTCCGTTTCGAATGCCTGCGCCCGGGCCGCTTCCACAGAAACGCCGCAACGCCGGGAATCCCACGCCCGCATCTCCGCGCTGGCGGGCCGGTCGCGATCGCTATAATAGACCGAGGCGAGAGGAGTTACACGTCCGCCACCCTGTGCAGGCGGGTTTCACACGTTTTCCCAAGCGAGGGAAACCGGCGCAGCTTTGCGCCAAGGAGTTGCCGATGCGCGCGCCCAGTCGTCCGCACGCCATCCGTCTGACTCTACTGGCCATTGTGGCGTTGGCGCCCGCCGGGGCGTCGGCCACCTGGTCGATCATCATCACCGACAGCCGCACGAAAGAAGTCGCCATCGGCTCGGCCACCTGCCTGATCGGCATCGACCTGGTGCGCTACCTGCCGGTCGTCCGACCGATGGAAGGCGCGGCCGCGGCGCAATCGTACATCGACAACGACGCCGCCAACCGCAAGCGGATCTGGGCCGAGCTGGCCGTGCGAAACGACCCCAACAACATCCTCATGCTCCTGGAGGATCAGGATGCCGGCCACCAGACGCGGCAGTACGGCATCGTCGATACGCTCGGGCGGGCGGTCACGTTCACGGGAAGCGAAGACGGAGCGTTCGCCGACGGGATCGTAGGATCATTCGGCACGATGAGCTACGCGATCCAGGGCAACGTCATCACCGGTCCGTGGGTGATTGAGGAAGCGGAGGCCGCGATCCTGAACACGCCCGGCGGAATCCCGGAGAAGCTGATGGCGGCGATGGAGGCGGCGCGCGCCGTCGGCGGCGACGGGCGCTGCTCGTGCGACGCGGCGGCGCCGGATTCCTGCGATCCGAATCACCTGCTGCCGGATTTCAAAAGCGCGCACGTGGGCTTCGTCATCACAGCCCGGCGCGGCGATCCGCTGGGGAACTGCGGGCGCGCGAACGGCTGCGCGCAAAGCGCCTATTACCTGCGGCTGAACGTCGCCGGGTCGCGCCCGGACGACGTTGATCCGGTGATCCAGATTCGCGAGCAGTTCGACCTCTGGCGTGCCGGGCTGGTGGGGATCACGGACGCCATCGAATCCACGCTGGAGATCAGCCCGAGTCGACTGTTCAACGACGGCGCTTCGACGTCGAAGATCGCGTTCCAACTGCGTGATTGGCAGGGGAATCCGCCGGCGGACGTTCAGCTTGTGGAAGTCATTCACGCGCCGGAGGGCAGCGCCGGCTCATCCACGATCGGTCCGGTCGTTGAGCTGGGCGACGGCGCGTACGAAGCCGACGTCACGGTGGGTACGGTCGCCGGACTCGACCGACTCGCCGTGCGCGTCACGGATTCGGTGGGTCAGCGCCTGCTCCAGCTCGACGCGGAGCTGCTGGTCCAGGACGCGCGCGCCGACCTCAACGACGACGGCATCGTCGACTACGCCGACCTGGCAACGCTGCTGGCATCGTTCGGCGTTTCGTCCGGCGCGACGGCCGCCGACGGCGATATGGACGGGGATGGCGACGTCGACCTGGCGGACCTTTCGGCGCTGCTCCAGAGCATCGCTGTCTGAGTCGGGCTTCGCGTTCCGGCACCGCGCGGGCCGACTGCGTTACGCGTCGAGGTACAGCGCGAACTCGTGTGGATGCGGCCGCAGGCGCACCGCCTGCGAATCGTTGCGCCGCTTCGCGTCCACCCAGGCCTGGACGAAGCCGTCGGGGAACACGTCGCCGGCGGTCAGGAACGCGTGGTCGGCCAGGAGCGCGTCGAGCGCATCGCTCAGGGAATGCGGCAGCGCGGTGATCCGCGAGCGGAACTCGGCGCTCTGCCCGGCGATGTCCACGTCGTGCGGACCGAATCCCTCGCGCGCCGTGTCGATCCGCGACTGGATGCCGTCCATGCCGGCCATCAGCATCGCGGCCAACGTCAGGTACACGTTTCCCGTGAAGTCCGGCGGGCGGTACTCGATGCGCTTTTCGTCCGGCTGCACGGTGTAGCGCGGCACACGGACTGCGGCGGAGCGGTTTCCCAGCGAGAAGAACAGATTGACCGGCGCCTCGTAGCCCTCGACCAGGCGCTTGTAGGAGTTCGTCGCAGGGTTCGTGATTCCGGCCAGTGCCCGTCCGTGGCGCAACAGCCCGCCCACGTATTGCAGCGCCGCGTCGCTCAGATTCGCGTAGCGATCCGGCCGCGGATCGAAAAACAGCGGCTTGCCGTCGCGTGTCAGGCGCTGGTGAACGTGCATGCCGTTGCCCGCTTCGCCGAACACCGGCTTGGGCATGAACGTGGCCAGCTTGCCGCGCCGCCGGGCGACGTTCTTCACCACGTACTTGACCAGCATGGCGCGGTCGGCGGCGCGCAGCAGCGTGTCCATCGCGACCTCGATCTCGCATTGACCGGGCGCGCCGACCTCGTGATGGTGGTAGCGCACCGGAACCCCGAGCGACTCCAGGGTCAGCGCGATCTCATTTCGCAGGTCGTGAAGCTGGTCCGCCGGAGGGGGGCGCAGGTAGCCCTGCTTGGTGGAAATGACGGGATTCGTGCCGTCGTTGTGCACCTCGCCGGAGACGATCCGCACACGGCTTTCGTACGGCTCGCTGACGACTTCCACGCGGTCGAAGACGTGGAACTCGAACTCCGGTGCCATCCACGCCTCGTCGGCGATGCCGGACTGCCGCAACCGGGCGACGGCGTTCCGCGCAATCTGGCGCGGGTCGGTTGGGAGCGGTTGCTTGCTGTCCGCTGTGACGGTTCGACAGATGAAGCTCAGCGTCGGGCGCTCCCAGAACGGATCCAGGAACGCGGTGTCGGGTTCCGGAATTGCCGCCACGTCGCCGGACTCGACGCGCGTGAATCCCGAGCCGGACGACCCGTCGTAGCCGACGCCCTCTTCAAAGTGCGAGTGGGTGAAATGGCGCGCTGGAATGGTGACGTGCAGCCACTGTCCGGTCAGGCCCACAATCCTGAGGTCGATCGACGCTATGTCGTTTTCCTGAATGAACTTAAGCGCTTGCGCCGCGGAGTCGAACACGCCCGTGTCTCCTGTGCGGGCATCGCGAAGATCGCCCGCGTCAGAGCACCGAGCATTCCGCGTGCCAACGCCGGCGTCGAAACCGGGGAGCGGGTCCGACGATCGCGCGCCGTCAAAAGCCCGACGCGCAAGCGAGGATTGTCCGTCTGGCGCTCCGCCTCCTCGCTCGCGCTACCGGACCGGATCGAATTTGAGTCAGCACCGAACCGCGGGGTTCGGTTGGACTGGGCACGTCCGGCGGTACAATCCGGTCCATCGTGTCACGGCAGCTTGCGTTCGCACGCCCCCATCGAGGAGTGGACTCATGAACGAGCTCAAGGGCAAAGTCGCGCTGGTCACCGGCGGCAGCCGCGGGATCGGCCGCGCCATCGCGGTGGCGCTGGCGGAGCAGGGGGCCGACGTGGCCGTGAACTATGCCGGCAACGAGCAGGCGGCGGACGAAGCGTGCGCCCTGTGCCGCGAGAAGGGCGTGCGCGCCGGCGCCTTCAAGGCGAACATCGCCAACGACGACGAGAACCACAGCATGATCGAGCAGATTCTCAAGCAGCTCGGCCCGGTGCAGGTGCTCGTGAACAACGCTGGCATCACGCGCGACCGCACGTTTGCGAAGATGACGCACGAGCTATGGCACGAAGTGCTGGACGTGAATCTGACCGGCCCGGCGATGGTCACGCACGCCTGCCTGCCGGCGATGACCGAGGCCGGCTGGGGGCGCGTCATTTTCATCGCCTCCATCGTGGGACAGATGGGAAACTTCGGCCAGAGCAACTACGCCGCCGCTAAGGGCGGGCTGATCGCGCTGGCCAAGACGCTCGCCCGCGAGGTGGCTCGCAAAGGCGTCACCGTCAACGTCGTTGCGCCCGGCTTCATCTCCACCGACATGGTCGCCGGCGTTCCGGAGAAGGTGCTTGACCAGGTGCGCGGCATGACGCCCGTCGGCCGACTGGGCGAGCCGCACGAAGTGGCGGCGGCGGTACGATTCCTCGCCAGCCCCGCCGCCTCGTACGTCACGGGCGAAGTGCTCAACGTCAACGGCGGGATGTACATGTAGAGAAATGACGCCGTGACGCCGCGAAGCCAGGACGAAGCGATGGGATTCGCGACCCGCAACTGCCAGCCTCAACAGAGACTGACTCGCGGGCGCTTCCCGTGTACCGAAAACGACGCAAGTGACGCCGCATCGAGGTGACGATCATGTGGCTGTGGAGACGCCATTCGCGTCCGACCCTTCCAGAGGTCGCAAACCGGCTGCTCGTGCTGACGTACGTCATCGGCCGGTCTGTAAAATCGCCGCCGCCCGACGTGCTGGAATCCATGTTGAAAAAGTGGGGTCCGGCGGAAGTCGAAAAATTGCGGCGCAACGAGGACAACCGTCGCGACGCGCTCGTGGAGCGCCTCCGGAATATCGGCTTGTGGCGGCACGCCTCCCCGAAGGAGAAGGCGATTCTGCGAAGTACGTGGCTCACGATGACGAATCAGCAGCGCATTGACGCTTCGTGGCGGCTGGAGAGCGCGCAGGTCCTGATGTGGGCGCTGGGCATGCTGCCGAACCTGCCCGCGTACGACGCAGCGGCGGAGCCGGATATCCTGAAGCAGGTTCCTTTCGACGACTTGCCGGCGCTCGTGCAGTCCGCTGCGATGCGTTCCGCCGCCGAGATCGACGCGGCGCGCGACGTCGCCGAACTGTGGCACTGGCGCAGCCGCACGCGCGAGCTCATTGAGCGGGGAGAGCGTTTTCGCGCCACCCCGGAGTTGATAGCCGCCGGCATCGGCAGCTTCGACGACATTATTCGCGTGACCGCCAAAACAGCGGCTGCGGAAGGCCTGTTTCCCGCCTGCATCGAAGATGACTTCCCGATCTGCGGCAAGGCGTACCGCGACCTGGCCGAGGCGGAGTGGTCGAACGTGCGATCGATTACGGCGGAACGCCACTTTGCGCTGAACTGGCTGTGCGGCTACGCGCCGGGCAACCAGTGGGACAAGACGCCCACGAATACGTGAGTCGCCCGCGGCTCGTGAGCACGGCGTGCGAGAGGTGCGCTCCGCAGGACTGATTCACAACGGGCGCTACGTCGCCTCGCTGCCCGCGACGGCCGGTTCGGTGGTTTCCTTCGGGCGGGGAGAGTCGGCGCCTTCGAAGCGCAGTTTCTTGACCTCCGGGTCCTTCTCGTCCGTCTCGACCTCGATGCGGATCACGCTCTTGCCGGCGAACTTGTTGCGCAGCAGATCCTCGCTGAGCGGATCCTCGATCATGCTGCTGATCGTGCGGCGAAGCGGGCGGGCGCCGAACTTCTCGTCGGTGCCCTTCTCGATCAACAATTCGCGGGCCTCGTCGCTCAGGTCCAGGGTCAGGCCGTGCTCCTTGAGCCGCGTGCTGACCTTCTTGAGCTCCAGCTCGAGCACGTGGATCAGGTCCTTGTGGGCGAGCTTGTGGAAGACCACCACCTCGTCCAGGCGGTTGATGAACTCGGGCCGGAAGTTGCGCTCCAGCTCGCCCATCAGCATGGTCTTCATCTTCTCGTAGTTGATGTTCTCGTCGCGCTTCATGAAGCCGAACGGGTCCTGGCTCATGATGCGGTCGGCGCCGATGTTGCTGGTCATGATCAGGATCGCGTTCTTGAAGTCCACGTGCCGCCCGAACGAGTCGGTCAGCCGGCCTTCCTCCATGATCTGGAGCAACATGTTGAACACGTCCGGGTGCGCCTTCTCGATCTCGTCCAGCAGCACCACGCAGTACGGCCGCCGCCGCACGCGCTCGGTGAGCTGCCCGCCCTCCTCGTAGCCGACATAGCCCGGGGGCGCGCCGATCAGCCGACTGACGTTGTGCTTCTCCATGTACTCGGACATGTCGATCGTGATGAGCGCCTCTTCGTCGCCGAAGAGGAACTCCGCCAGGCTCTTGGCCAGCAGCGTCTTGCCCACGCCCGACGGCCCGAGGAACAGGAACGAGCCCATCGGGCGGTTCGGGTCCTTCAGTCCGCTGCGCGAGCGGCGCACGCTGCGCGAGACCGCGCTGATCGCCTCGTTCTGGCTGATGACGCGCTTGTGCAGCTCGCCTTCAAGCTGAAGCAGACGCTCGGCCTCGTCCTTCTCCAGCCGCGTCAGCGGGATGCCGGTCATCATGCTGACGACCTCGGCCACGATGTTCTCGTCCACGATGCCGTCGACTTCCTTCGAGCGGTCCTTCCAGTCCTTCTGCATCTCCTCCTTCTTCATGCGCAGCGTCTCGCACTTGTCGCGCAGCTCCGCCGCCCGCTCGTAGTCCGCGTTCTTGACCGCCTCGTCCTTCTCCGCCATCAGCCGCTCGATCTCGCGTTCGATCTGCGCCAGGTCCGGCGGCATGGTCATGCTCTTGATGCGGATGCGCGCCCCGGCCTCGTCGATCACGTCGATGGCCTTGTCCGGCAGGACGCGCCCGGTGATGTAGCGGTGGCTCAGCTCGACCGCGTCGCGGATGGCCTGGTCGGTGATCTGCACGCGGTGGTGCGCCTCGTAGCGGTCGCGCAGGCCCTTGAGAATCTCGGTCGTGTGCTCGGTCGTCGGCTCGTCCACGTGGATCGGCTGGAAGCGCCGCGCCAACGCCGCGTCCTTCTCGATGTACTTGCGGAACTCGTCGAACGTCGTCGCGCCGATGCACTGGATCTCGCCGCGGGCGAGGGCCGGCTTGAGGACGTTGCTGGCGTCGATCGCGCCCTCCGCCCCGCCCGCGCCGACCAGCGTGTGCAGTTCGTCGATGAACAGGATCACGTTCTTGGCCCGCCGGACCTCGTTCATCACCGCCTTGATGCGCTCCTCGAACTGCCCGCGGTACTTGGTGCCGGCGACCATCATTGCCAGGTCCAGGATCACGATCCGCCGGCCGTGCAGGATTTCCGGCACCTGGTGGC
>JABRWC010000023.1:0-15584 GCA_039961675.1 Phycisphaerae bacterium | reverse complement strand
ACCTCGGCCTGATCGAGGCGATCGACCCGGCTCACGTCGCCGATCCAAAGGGGCGCCTGACCGCGGCGAAGGTGTACCTGGATCGGGCCAAGGCGCTGGACAGTTTCGTGCTGGATCCGGGGCAGCCGGCGGTTTCGCTGACGCAGGAGACCATTCCGCGCGGCGCGGACAAGGTGACCGGGGAACTGGAGCGCGCCACCACGGTCGCAGAGCGTAAGCCGTTGCACGACCTTACGTTTACGTTCGGGGCGGGCATCCTGTACGACTCGAACGTGACGCTCCTGGGCCGCAATACCTACGCGCCGGTCACGAAGGACCGCAAACGCGACTTCCGGGCGATGTCGTCGTTCCAGATCGACTACGTGGCGGATCTCGACGCGTACGCACCGGGGAACGCGTTCCTCAAGCGCTGGCAGGTGTTCCTCGAAGGACGAGCGAACTCGACCTGGAACGCGCGGATTCACGATTTCAACGAACAGTACTACGGGGCGACGGCCAACGTTCGGTACGAGATCGTCGGCCCCGGTGCGGTCGAGCAGCTCGACGGCGTGTACGCCCACGTCCGCTACGACTACGACCAGATCATGCTCGGGAACAACGGCTTCCTGGCGTACAACCGCCTGCGGCCCATGCTGCAAGTCGTCGCGTTCGAGCGCTTCCTCGACACCCAGGTGTTCTTCAGCTACGAACGCCGCAACTACCAGGAAGACTTGTTCGACGAACGCTTCGACCGCGACGGCGACTATTTCTCCGGCGGTGTGAATGCGCAGCTCGATTTCGGCCGCTGGGTGGATGCGGACAAGCTCTGGGGCGAATGGGCCTGGGGCGGGCTGGCACCGCATAAGACGGACCCGGCGTGGCGGCGTCCGCTCTTGTTCAGCAGTGGGATCGAGTTCACGTCCAACTCCACCGACGGCGACGAGTTCGACTACAGCAGCGCGATCCTGAACGCGGGTGTGATTGTGCCGTTCCCCGTCGGGATCGATTTCGTCGTCGCCGGCGTTTGGGAGTGGCAGGACTACTGGCAGAACAGCCTGATCGACCGCAACCGGCGTCCGCGAGAGGATTTCATCCAGGAGTACCGGTTCCGGGCCGAGCGCAAGTTCTTCCTGACGCAGAACTACAAGGACGACTTCGAGTACTCGATGCCGCTGAACCTCACGCGGCTGGTGATGACGGTGTACGGCGACATTCGCTTCACGATCGACGACAGCAATGTCCGCGACCGCTTGGGGCAGAGCGTGTTCGAGTACAACCGGATTCAGTACGGCGCCGGAGTTCGCTTTGATCTCAACTGACAACACCACGCGGGCGATTTGGCGCGGCGCCGCAGTGCGGTTGCGGTCCCGCGCTCCGCTGTCGATGCTTCTGATCGGGCTTGCGCTTCCGATCGGACGGGCGCAGGAGACCGCGCCGGCCGGAGCGGAAGGCCTCGAAGTGCGCGTGGTCGCCCTGGGTGAGGAAAGCGCCCTGCGGTTCGGTGACCGCGAGGCAGCCCAGGTGGGCGACTCCGATTCGTTCTATTCCGACGCGCCGCTGCTGGCCGGCGTATCGCGTCCCGGCGGCGGGGGGGCGGCGATCCTCTACGTCGCGGACGCGGGTCTCACGATCGTCATCGGAGGATCCACGGTCGTGCTTCGCCAGAACGAAGAGGGCGGCGTCGATGTCCTGATCCAGATGCCCGGCGAGCTGCCGGGGTACGTGGACCTCTATCACCAGTCGGACGCCCCCGCGGTGCGAGCACTGCCCATGGCCGGCAATCTGGAAGAGGCGCTTGCGGCAGACGATTTTGCGGAGCGGCTGGACCAGCTCACGCGTGTCATGATCGGGCTCAAGCGGGGCGCGCTCCGCGTACTGCGCACGTCCGCGGCGGGCGACTCCAGCGTAGCGGTCGCCGCCGGGAGCGCCGCGGTGTCCGGCGAGGCGAATGGCGGAATCGTGCTCGACGCCGCCGGCAAGAACCGCGTGCTGTTGACTGCGGCCGGAGCGATCGGTCAGCCGGACCGCCTCGAAGGGGTGCCGGCGCAGATGCAGACCGACCGCAGCCGCATCGTGCAGTTGTCGCTGCTGCCCGAGTTCGTGCGCGTCGCCGAGGGCGTCGCCGAAGGCGACATCGAGCCGCCGACGCGTGGCAGCACGGTCGTCGCGGCTGCGGTTACGCCGCCGCTGCGCCTGCGGGAAATTGTGCCGCGCGGCGGCATCGTCAGCCGGCAGTCGGTCAGCACGGTCGGAGGCGCGGTGGCGCGTGCGGTGCAATCGACGGCGGAGCGGTTCATCGGTGAGCGGACCGGCGGCGCCGCGCTGGCCGTGGTCGGCGGCCGCGTGGAACGAACTCGCATCACCGGCACGAGCGGCGCCGGCGTGCAGCGGCCGCCGCTGTCGATCAGTCGCGACCTGAGCCGCCGCTTTTTCCTGGGCCGCGGCGCCTTCTGAGGCGTCGCCAGGCGCTGCTTTTGCGCGTCGCCATAGAGGCACGCGCGGCGAGCGTCTGTCGAGAACGGGCGGATGACCAGATTGCGTGACACATCTTCGAGCCGGTCGGCGGATGGTTTCCAGTGTATCCTCGATCATTCGCGTCGCTTAGGATGTGCGAACAGCCATTCGGGAAGGCAGCCATGATTCAGAAGACTCTCTTCGTGATCGTCGCAAGCGCCGGAATCGTACTGGCGGTCGGTTGTCCCACGACGCCCGGTACAGGCGAGCCGATCCCCTCTGGGGACCCTCAGCAGAGCGCCCAGCCGACGCTGAGCATCACCTCGACCGCGAGCATCCTGATCGCCAATGAGCAGGGCCGGCCCGGCCTCCAGTTCGGAAATACTGCCGACCTGGTCGCGGTCCTCGGCAATGTCTCCTCGACGGCGACCGTCGATGTCAACTGGTCCATTACAACGAGCGGAACGTCTGCGCTCGGGTTTGGCGCGGTCGCCAACGCCGCAACCGCGACGGCCACCGGCGCCGCCGTCGACGTGGTCGTGACGCGCGCGCCGACGCAGGCCGAGGGCGACGTGGCACACACGATCACCGCCACCGCCAACATCGACGGAACGACCACACTTTCGTCCAGCACCGTCATCATCGTGCAGCCCGATCCGCTTACCGGAGGCGAGTCCAGCATCTTCGCGCTCAGCCCGTTCACGTCCCCAGCGGTCGGCGTGGATGAGAACAACGAGGTGCAACTCTTCGCGGGCGCCACCGGCGCAACCGGCGAGGTCACCTTCGAATGGGAACTCGTCGGCGACGTACCACCCGGATTGACCATCCCCGCCGCCGCCGAGCGCGACGTAGAAGTGCTGACGATCGGAGTCGCCGACACGGTTTCCGGCGTGTTCCCGTTCCGGGTCACGGCCACGGACGCGCTGGGCAACGTCGCGACGGCCGTGGTGAACGCGTACGTGGGCATCGTGAACCTGCTGCTCGACGTGCGGCCGGTCCGGGCGCAGCTCAACCCGGACGCCTCGATCGTCGCCGTGCAGACGCTGCGCGCCGGCGGCGCGGCGGACCTGAGCGACACGATCGACGACGCGTTTACGTACGCGTGGGAAATCCGCACCGACCAGGGCGCGACGGTCGATCCCGCGTCGTTCACCATCACGCCCACGCCCGGCGTGTTCGACGCCAACATCGTGGATTGGACCATCACGGGGCTGCCCGTCGGAGCGTATCAGCTTGTCGTGACCGTCACCGACCGCGTCGGCGAGACCACCACGTCCAGCGCCTCCATCATCCTGACGGACGAGTTTGGCGCCGCTGTCGCGCCGAACCTCGAGCGCGTGCCGACCAGCACGAACTTCCAGCTCCGCTCGCAGCGCAGCGGCGGCCAGCCCCCATTCACGTACGACTGGCAGGTGATCGACAGTTCCAACACAGCCGCCGCCGCCACGTTCACGCCGGCGAACGGGAGCCAGTCGTCGGCCTCGTTCGTGGATTGGGTGGTGAACGGCCTCGCGACGCCGGGCGTGTATCGGTTCATCCTGACGATCACGGACGGCGCCGGACTGACGGCGGTGGCGTCGACGGCCGTGGCCGTGGGAGACGTGCTGTCGCTCGACGTCCGCGCCGACGCCAATATCGTCACACCGGGCAGCAGCACGACCGTCCGCTTCCTGGCCAATGGCGGAACGCCGCCGTACACGTTCACGTTCAGCAACGCCGGCGGCACGGGCGGCGGAACGCCGACCTTCAACCCCGTCTCACCGACGGCGCAGACCACCACCACCTGGACGGCGCCCGGAGCGGCGAATCAGGGCACGTACCTGGTCGATGTCACCGTGCGCGACGCCGTGGGCTTCACGGCCCGCGATCACGTGTGGCTGCTCGTGACCGCCGGCGGCGGCACCGGCCTCTCACTCGACGTGCGGGCGAGCCGGCTTCAGATCGGGACGGCCGCGGTGACCTACGACCGGCTGCTGCGGACGAATCGATCGAACGGCGTGGGGCCGTTCGCATACGCCTGGAGTGTGATCGATTCGACCGGCGCAAACGCCACCGCGAACTTCAACATCGTGATTGACGCGGCCAGTACCGTGGCGGATGCGCTCATCGGATGGGACGTCACCGTCGGCGCGGGCGTCACCGCGGGAACGCACAACTTCATCGCCACCGTCACGGACACGACGACCGGCGACACGTTCACCTCCTCGACGGAAATCTTGGTGGCGGACGTGCTCACGGCGGACCTCCAGCTCTACACGAACGTGCTGGCAGACGGCATGCCGATGCCGCTCGATTCTGTGGCGAACGGCGGCGTTTCCACGTACGACCACGTGCTCGAAGCGCATGACTCGCAGGACCTCGCCGGGGAGTTCAGCGGCACGTTCAATACCGGCAACCCGGACACGACGCTGAACACGACCGCGTCGTTGAACCGCACGTTCTTCCCCGACGCGGGCGTGGGCGCGTACCGCATCACGACGACGATCACCGACGCCGTCAACAACTCGGCCGCCGCGACCGCGAACGTGCTGGTCACCGGCGACCGGAACCTCGTCATCCGCGATGTTTTCACCGACGCGGTTGCGGCCCAGACCGACTTGACCACGGTGAACGGGGCCGTGACCGGCGGCTCGGTCGATCTGCCGGATTCCGGCAACACGTTGAACCCGGCAAACCCCAATCTCGCGAACCCGCGTAACCTCACGATGCGCGTGAACGGCTTTGCGGGATCCCGCCCGGACTTCACACAGATTCTGATCAACGGGACAAACGCGCGCGGTGACACGATCCAGGAGGAGGTGGCTCCTGCCGCCTTGACGGACCTCAACGACAACGGGAACCTCACCGTCGAGCTGCGCTTCCCGTTCGCGACGGTCACGGGTGTCCAGTTCACGTACAACAACGGCGACGCGGATGACCAGGTCGAGATCGGCGTCGGCTCGCGGTTCGGCCTGAGCGGAAAACTGCCGACCGCGTCGGATGCCGCAGCGCTTCAGGCCATCCACCTGATCGCGAGCGCGACGGGCAACGTGCTCGGAAACACGCCGGAACTTGCGGTTTTCGACAATCCGGAACCGGATGAGCTGACGGAGGTTCATTCGGGCGACGAGGACCCGCCCGGCACGCCGACGGCCGACCAGCAGTACATCATTATTCCCACAGCCCTGGTGGACGGCGACCGGGACTTCTTCATCCAGTTCGGTCCGGTCCCGTAGGCTGGGCGCGCGACGGATGCGGCCCGCGGACTCGCGGCGACTGTGGAGCTTGGTGATCGTCATACGGAACGGAGCGCTTCCATAGCGAAGTACCGCTGGTCGCGTGCAGCCATCGCACGCCAGACGCGCGGGCCGCAAAGCGCATCCGCCGCATGGCCCTCACGGTGCTGGCGGGATTGCCCCGGCCAGGGCCAGAACGAAGGTCTGAGTTTGCTCGGAGATGTGACATGAATCGAACTCAACTCGAAGCCAGCGGCAGCGGACGACGCCGGCTGCCGGTGCGCTTAGCGCTCGCGCTGGCGTGCCTGTTCGCGATCGGCGCGCCCGCCGCGTACGCCCAGGCGAACACACGCGTGTCGCGCATCCTGGGCATGTTCGACATCAACGGAAAGGGCGGCGCTGACCAGTCCGTGGACAGCGATGCCGACGGCCTGCCGGATACCTGGGAGGTCGGAGGCATCGACCCGGAGAATACCGACGTGCCGTTCACCAGCCCGCAGGCGATCGTGCCGGGAACGCCGCCGGTCTCGCTATTCGCGCGCCGGGCCGTGCGAACCAGCGCCACGTCCCGTGACACGGACGGCGACGGATTGAGCGACTTCATCGAAGTCTTCGGCCTGATGTTCATCGACGACAACGGCAACGGAATCCTGGACGACGCCACCGCGCGCGACGCCGCCGGCACGATTCTGCGCGACGCCAACAGCCTGCCGTTGCGGGCGTCCGCAGCCGACGGCAGCCCCGCGGGGGAATGGTTCGACATTAACGGCGACGGAATGCCGAGCATCGGCGAGTGGCCCGCCGTGAACATCCTGGTCCCCGGCTGCGAAGAGTGCTTTGACTTCGACGGCCTCCTGTTCACCGACCCGGTGAACCCGGACACGGACGGCGACGGTGTGCTCGACGGCGCGGACAACGACCCGCTGGTGAACCCGGCATCGTTCGGCCGAACCGGCGACTTCTTCCCGTCCAGCGCCGCCGACCCGACGGACCGCGACCTCGACAACGATGGTCTCGGGAACGGCATGGACCTCGGGAACGACGTGGACCGCGTGATCGACAACCCGCAGGACCTGGCGCAAGTGCTGGTCCTGTTCCGCGAGGACCTGGTCACGGGCGTCGCCAGCAACAACATCCGCGTGCCCGAAGGGCTGATCGAGGACCTGCTCGGCGCGGACTGGAACGGAGACGGGCTCTTCCGACTGACGGACATCATCGACCCGGTCTTCGGCCTTACGCTGGCGAGCCCGCCGTCGATTCGTGTGGCGGGAAACATCGAGCTGTTTGAGATCGAGGACCCCGACGACGAAACGCGTAAGGTCCCGCTCGGATTCGCCGTCTCGACGTTTCCGGCCGCTTTCAATACGCAGACGTACCTTCGTGCGGCGGAGCGCGGCTTGGGGGGAATCGACGCGCCGCTGCCGTTCCAGGGTTTGCTTGTTCCGGCCGGACGTGACGAGAACGTCTTTCTGCCCGACCCGCGGATCTGGACGGTGCTGTACAGTTGGCGCATGCCCGGATTCGACATTGACGGCAACGGTTTTATCGGCTTCGACTCGAAGTCGTTCCGCTCGCCGATCGTCGTGAACGGCGTGACGCTGGATCAGGCGGCGCGGGAAAACGTCACGAACGTGCCGTCCACGGAAGTGCTGATCGCCGGTGGCACAAGCGCCCGGGCCAGCACCACGGGCACGGGCGGCCTCGATGGTCAGGTGGACGTTTCGGTTGGGGTCTGCCCGTTTTTCGGAGCGGGCCTGCTCGGCGCGGGGCTGATCGGCGCCTGGCTGTCGCGGCCCAGGGTTCGTCGGCTGTAATCCTCTGTCGGTTAATGGGTTGCCGGGTGGAATGGCAGAGATGACAGCGGAAAACGTCCGAAATGGCTGGACCGAGAACATGGGCGGCGCTACGCCAAAATCCGTTTGACTTTTCCGAAGCCGCTGCCTATATTGGCGGAGTCTAAGGGTCAGCTTCCGAATACGTGATCAAATCCGCTAGGACGCAGGAGGAGAGAGAACTGATGACCCGCTTCAAAACATCGGGAGATGTCGTGCGCCGCACGCTTGTCGGCATTGCGGCTTGCGCCGTCGGCGCAAGCGCGCTGACGGCGATGGCGGACATCCAAGGCCCCGGCCTTGAGATTACCGCCCGGAACGGCGAGCGCGTGGCGAGTTGGTCCGCCGAACTTACGTGGGATCCAACCGCGGGTGCGTGGACGTACGAGACAACGGACACGATTCACCTGTCGGACGCTGAGGGTGATCTCGGTGTGCTGAATCCCAACGGCGAAGGCCTGAGCATCATCATTCAGCAAGACCCGGTCGTGAACCTCGGATTCGCCGTGCAGGCTGGTGCGGCGGATACTGAATTCATGATCGGATCGGCGTTGCTCTCGTTCCCGACGATTCCGGCGGCGTACGCCAGCGGCCGCGCCTCGGTGGGCATGTCCGCCACCGATCTCGGCGGCAACGGCGTGACGCTGACGGGAATGTCGTTTGCGCCCGGTTCCGGTTCGTACGCCGCGGTCTACAACGGCTGGGCGGCGATCGGTGGAGGCACCGTGTTCGCAGACTCGCTGCCGCTGCTGAGCGCCGGGCCTGGCGGCACGGACACGGACTCGCAAAACACCCCGGCAGTCGGCTTCGCCGCGATCGGCACGGACGTGGACAGCATGAGCTCGCTCGTGCATTTCACGCTGAGCGCCGGTGACATCGCCAGCGGGACGTCGACCTGGGTCGTGATTCCGGAGCCTTCGACGGTCGCGCTGCTCACGCTCGGGCTGGCGCTGCTGCGTCGACGGTAATCGGGTGATCACGCGAAACGCGCGTTCCGGCCGGGGCCGCCTCTAGCCAGGCGCCCCGGCCGTTCTTGTGTCCGACGTGACGTTCGTTCTGGGTGAACTGGCCGGCGCACGCCTGTCTTTCGGAGTTTCCTTATCGGCATTGACTTTTCCCGGCCGATCCGGTAATAATGAAGCCTCATTCCGTGCGTGAGCTTCGTGGAGAGGACAGGAGGAAGGAAGCAAAATGATCACAGTCAACTCGATGGGCGCCCGGTTCGCGTCTGCGCTCGCGGTCGGCGCCGTGGCGATCGGCTCGGCTTCGGTGGCGTCCGCGAACCTTTCGGACGTTTTTTTCTCGATCCAGGCTTCAAGCGGTGCCTTGAGCGGCACGTTCGAGGTCATGACGGACGACGTGATCTACAATCCGTCCAATGACTCCTACATGTGGTTCGGGAGCGGGATCTCGATCAACGACGACAGCTCCGGCGACCCGATCGCGACGCTCATCAATGCGTTCGTGTTTATCCAGGCCGATCCGCAAGTCAACATGACCTTCAACGTGCAGGCGGGCGGCGCCCCGACGGCGTTCTCCGTCAGCACGGCCGTACTGAACTTCCCGACGATCAGCAACGCCGAGGGCCAGGCGAGCGTCGGGTTTAGCCTCACCGATTCCGACCCGTTCGGCGCCGGCGATGGCGAGGCGCTCTTGTCCGGCGACGGCCCCGGCGGCAACGCCTACTGGGCCGAGTACAACATCGTGCCGCCCGGCACGGTGTTCACGCAGCAGATTCCCTCGCTGATGATTTCCGGCGACCCGTCCGGCAGCACCAGCACGGGCGTCGACGTTCCCGGCGGCGGACTCTACCTGCCGATCGCCGGCTCGGTTTCAAGCATGCAGGCGCACACGGCATTCACGTTGAGCGCGAACGATCAGGCGAGCAGCACGAGCCAGTTCACCATCATTCCGGAGCCGGCGTCGCTGCTTCTGGTGCTCATGGGTGTGGCATCTCTCCGGCGGCGGTAAGTTTAGGCGCCGGGCTGACTTCGAACTGCTCAATCGCGCCTCGCGGTAGGAGAGTTGCGTGTCTCCGAATCATCCGCGTTTTGCGAAGAAGTGGGCAATTGCGCTGTCGCTGGCCGGGCTTGTGTGCACGACCGCAGCGGGGTCGATCTCTCCGATCGTGCTGACCATCGAAGCATCCAACGCCAGCGGCGAAGCAACGTTCGAGGTGATGTACGGCGACGGCGAATGGGATCCGAACGCGCTCGAGTTCACCTGGAATTGGACGTCCTCGCCGATCGAGCTGCGAGATCCGGACAACAACGCCCTGATTGCCCGCGTCCTGGACGCATTCGTTCAAGTGCGCAACGACAATGAACTCTCCGTGAACCTGAGCGTCGAAGCCGGATCGAGCCAGACGAGCTTTTGGGCCACCTCCCCGCTTGTGAGTTTCATCGCCGTCCCCGACGAGTATGCGACGTGCCGCGCCGTCGCCAGCGTCTCGATTCAGGACACCGGCGGCGGTCCCGGCAGCTATGCGCTCGCGGTTGGAATTGGGCCGACGGGCATCGGCATTTTCCGGGCTTATTACAACGGACTGGGCTACGAGGGCGAACGCTTCACCGATCTCGTCGGATTCGTGTTTGCCGGCTCGGGCGGGTCGGCCTCCGGCTATCAGGCCGATCCGGCCGTGGGGTACCGCGCCGTTGGGAGCGATGTCTATTCACTGAGCACGCTGACTGCGTTCACGCTGACGGCGACGGACCGTCTGACCACGACCACGCTGATGGGCTTCAGTGCGCCGGACTTCTGCCCTGGCGACCTGACCGCCGACGGCGCAGTGGACATCGATGACCTCGGAACGCTGCTGGAGTCCTTCGGCGCCGAGCTGGGTGACTCGCTCTACGTCGAAGACGCCGACTTTGACCGGAACGGCAGCGTTGATCTCGGGGACCTTTCGACACTTCTGACGCTCTTCGGCAGCTCCTGTTCGTGACTCCCGGTCGTCGGGTTGCGCGCTTGGAGCGGAGTGACGGCGGCGCTCTTCGGGGGGCGCCTGAGGTTGCGATCATGCAGTTCTCGCCATCCGCTGCGGGCGGATCGGGCAGGATTCATCCCAGTTCGTTCGGGCCGATCGGACGCCCGGGCGCGCTTGCGCCTTGGTTTCTGAGTTTCGTGCTTCTAGCACCGGTCGCGATCGTATCCGCGGAAGGCGGACCGCGAAGTCCCGGGCAGAACGGTTCGGCGCAGAATCGGGCCGCACCTGTCCCAATCGGCGGGAGCGAGGACGGCGAAATCCTCCTGATTCCGGACTCAACGACCTTGCCGGTTTTTTCAGTCGGCGCTCAGTTCGACGCAGCGACCATCAGCGACGTGGAACCCGCGGACTTGGACGGCGACGGACTGGTCGACCTTGCCGTTGCCTGGTACGCCACCGATTTTCAGGACATGAGCGCAAACCGCCGCGCGGTGTCGATCCTGCTCGGTACCGGGTCACCGGAGTTCGCGCCGGGGCCGGTGCTGGAGCTGTACCAGCCGAACTTCGAGTTCCCGGAGAAGTCCATCTTCCGAAACGGCACGTCGGAACTGGCCGTGGGCGATTTCGACGGCGACGGCGATCCCGACTTGGCCGCGCTGCCGTTCTTCGGCGACGAGCTGTGGTTCATTGAGAACCTGGGCGGAGGGGCGTTCGCGCAATACCTGTACTTCATCTTCGACATCAACAGCGGCGGAAACGAGATCACCCCGCCCAAGGCCGCCGCGGCAGACTTTGCCGGCGTCGGACGAGACGTGCTCGTTTATGTCGTCGATCCGATCCTCTACGTCGACCAGGTCCCGATCCACTTTTGGCGAGGAACGCAGCTTTCCGACATGCGCCGTGTCCGCTGGGAGGGAAACGGCGGCCCATTCGTGCAGTGGACGCGCTCGCTCGCGGTCGACGATTTCGATGGGGACGGCCGGCCCGACGTGGCGTTCAGCGGCTCGGACAGCCCGCCGCTCGAGGAGCATCCGGCGATCGTGCTCTGGCACAATCTGAATCTGTCGACCAAGCGCTTCGACGTGAGCACGTTCACGCCGAGCTTCCTTTGCTCCGACATCGTCGCGTTCCGGCCGCCGCAGGCCTGCCGAGCCGGGCTTCTCACGCTCGATCTGAACGGGTTGGTCGCGGAGCACTGGGCGCCCTCGTCCTGCTCGGGGCCGCCGACGCTCTCACTGGTCGCCGCAGAGGAAGGCTATGTCGGTTCGTTCAACCGGGGCATGGCCGGCGCAACGGGCGACATCGACGGTGACGGCGACCTGGATCTCGTAACGCGCCAGCGGTTGACGTCGCTGGATGACTGCGGCGCGATCGACGTAACGCGCATCGCGCCCGACGGCGCCGCGCTCGACCGCGTCGATCCCGCCCCGGTCTTAACGTGCGGCTATGCGGAGTCATCCGCGAACGGCATTCTCCGGCCGCGAAACCTCGCCGTGGCGGACCTGTTCGGCAACCAACGCCCGGAGATCGTCGCCGCGTTCGACGCGGAGGAGGCCGAGGGCGAGGCGGGCGCCAACGGGACGTTGCGTCTGGCGCTGTGGTCGAACAGTTGTCCCGCGGACGTGAACGCCGACGGACAGACGAACATCCTTGATCTCGGCGAGTTGCTCGGGGCGTTCGGTTCATGCGACGGAACGCCTGATTTCGACGCGGCCGTGGACCTCAACCACGACGGCTGCGCCGACGTGGACGATCTCGCACTGATTCTTGAGAATTTCGGCTGCACCTGCTGCGTCGGAACCAGCCACCATTAATCAGCCGGTCCGGGTCTGCCGCACTCTCAACGCACCAGCACGCCCGTCGCCCAGGTGCTCGGGTCAGCATTCCATCCCAGTTCGTCCGGCACGGTGAGGTGCTGGGCGCCGAGTTGCAAGTCCTTGATCTTGTAGAAAACGCCGATCCGCGGGTACTCCGCCGGCGACCAGCCGTTCAGACAGGACGCCGGAATTGACAGCTCCAGGCCGTAACCACGCGATCGCACCTGCGACGCGACGCGGACGCGGCCGATGTCGATCGCGGGCGGCGGTTCCTTGGCGCGGCTCATGCGGTGCACGCCGACGACCGGCTGCCGGCCGTCTGGGCCTCCCCCGGTCGGAAGCATGTAGAAAAAGTGACACGTCCGCGTGGCGCGCTTGTTGTCGCGGCCGTCGCGCGTGTCGATGCACAGCCGCAGGCCGTCCTTCTTCCACCATTGCTCGGGCTCGCATTGCGGCGGGCCCGACCGTCCCGGCACGTCGAACGCGGCGTAGAAACCGTCGTCGTTCCACGCCCAGTAAACGTCTGCGAACGAAGCGCGCCCCTCGACTTCGATCAGCGGCGGGACGAGATACCTCGATTTCCACTTGCCGACGTGTCCGTCGATCAACGGCGCACGATCGATGTGGAGAATCGGGATCTCGAAGCGGAAGAACGCGCGCTTGGGCAGAAGTTCCAGCATCGGGCGCTACTCGGCACATTCCAGCCGCCGATGAATCAACTCGATATTCTCGAGGCAGCCGGCCGGCGTGCGAAGATTGTCAGCGGGTGTGACGAACGCCGCCTTCAGTTCGTCGCTGTCGAGCGTGACGCGGACGGAATACTGCGGCAGCTCAGCGTTTCGCTCGGTGATGTCGTCCAGGCGCGTGATGCCGCGCAGGTCCGATTCCACGCGCGTGACGCGGAACCGCAGCTCGCCGGCGGCCACGATCTCAACCGTGCCCTCCCAAACGTCGAGCACGTCCAGGACGGACAGGTTCTGGAGCGTGTAGCGCGTGAGCGGCCCGCTTTGCGCGTCGAAGCGCAGGACCTGGTAGCCGGCGAGGCAGCGGTCCGGTCGCGGGCCGCACTGTTCGATGTACGCCCCCCAGCAGCCGTCCAGCTCGTTCAAGGAATTCCTGGGCGCGCCGTCCGCCACCTGCGCCAGCGGGTCGGCATCGCGCTGGGAGTATGTGCCGGTGTCGGAGTGGACCGGGCGAAGCGCGTCGAGCGTCTGCGGCGGCAGGAGATCCACGCAGCCGCTCGCCACGAGCAGCACGCAGCAGCCCAAGAGCGCGTCAGCGCGGTTGTCGGACATGGGTTTCGCCCTCCGGGCGGCCCGCGGCGCAGAAGTCGCGACCGCAGATAGGATAGCACGCAACGAATGCTGCGGACCGCGCCGCGAGGCCGCGCTACAGCATGCCTGAGAAATACGCCTTTGCCGCCCGTTTCACAAAATTCCGAAACGCAGGCGTATCGATCTCCTTCCGGTCGTGCACGTACACCACGACCGCGTCCGCCCCGTCCTGCCGCGGCCGCACGTCGACGCGCGCCCAGTCGCCGTAGGCGTGGATGTCCTCACGCTGGTCGAGCGGCTTCAGCCCCAATTGCGCGTCGAGCCGGCGCGCGTCGAACGACCCCGCCGGCACGCGGAAGTACAGCTCCAACAGCCACTCGCCGCCCGTGAGTGCGTGCAGGAACCACGTCGGCGCGCCGTCGGCCGTGATCTCCACGCTGGCCTGGTTGCTCCAGTTCGTGGGCGCGAACGGGCCGCTGCGCTCGACCAGTTCGACGACGAATTCCAGCGCCGCAGGCTCCCACTTTCGCTTTCCGCCGTCGCGCGTAGGGCGCTGCTCCAGGTGCCAGCGGCGGCCGTCGACCTGCCACGGCATTCGCACCTCGCGGCCGATCTTGCCCAGCCCGGCCTTCTCCTCCGCGAGCGTCTTTTCAAAGTGTGCCGCCGGGTCATAGCGAGGTCGCACGGCGCGCGGCTCGCGCTCGAGCAGCGGACGCAGGGCGGCGGCGGTGTGGGAGGGGAAAGTTTCGAGCTGCGAGTTGCGAATATCGAGTTTCGGGCCAACCGCAACGTCGTCATCGCCCGCGCGGCGCTCGTTCATCGCGCTGGTCGCGGACTGCGGGCCGTTGTTGGCTGCTTGCCGCCCGCGGTTCGCGAAGTCTTCCGGCGTTCCCATGGCGACGACGTAACCGCCTGCGTCGCCGGCCTCGGGCCCCAGGTCGATGATCCAGTCGGCGTTCTTGATTACGTCCAGGTTGTGCTCGACGACGAGCACGGTATTGCCCAGGTCCACCAGCCGGTGCAGCACCTCCAGCAGCTTTCGCACGTCCTCGAAGTGCAGCCCGGTCGTGGGCTCGTCGAGGATGTAGAGCGTGCGGCCCGTTCCCGGACGTCCCAGCTCCGCCGCCAGCTTCACGCGCTGCGCCTCGCCGCCGGAAAGCGTCGGCGCCGGCTGTCCCAATTGGAGGTAGTCCAGCCCGACGTCGACGAGCGTCTGGAGCATGCGGCGGATCCGCGGCACGCTGTCGAACAGGTCGCGGGCCTCGCCGATCCGCATTTCGAGCACATCCGCGACGTTGCGACCCTTGAAGTGGATTTCGAGCGTCTCCGGGTTGTAACGCCGGCCGGCGCACGTGTCGCACGTGACCCACACGTCGGGCATGAAGTGCATCTCGATTTTCTTCTGCCCGTTGCCTTCGCACGCCTCACACCGTCCGCCCGGTCGGTTGAAACTGAAACGGTTCGCGCTGTACCCGTGGACCTTGCTGTCGGGCAGGCGCGCGAACAGCTCGCGAATCCAGTCGAACACGCCGGTATACGTCGCGGGGTTGCTGGCGGGCGTGGCGCCGATCGGCGACTGATCGACGTTCACGACCGCGTCGAGCGCGTTCAAGCCGTCGATTCCGGCGTGCTCGCCGGGCGTCAGGTTCGCAAGCCGCAAGCGGGAGGCCAGGGCGGGCCACAGGATGTCGTTGACAAGCGAGCTCTTCCCGGAGCCCGAGACGCCGGTGATGCACACCAGCCGGCCGAGCGGAATCGGCACGTCGATGTTTTTCAGGTTGTTGTGCCGCGCGCCGCGGACCACGAGCCACTCGCGGACGGGCGCGTCAGGAGAGGGCCGGGCGGCCTGCGCTCCGCGTCGCACGGCGCCGGGGGGGCGCTGCGGCGCGGCCCTGGTTTCGCGCTCACGCGCCGAGAGGAGCAGCGGGTCCGGTTCAACGGGCCGGCGGTTCGCGGGGATGGGAATGCAGCGCTGCCCCGTGAAGTAGGCGCGTGTCAACGACTCGTCCGCCGGCTCGGCCGGCGCAACCGACCGTCTTGGATTTTGCATCTTGGATGCTGGAATTGTGTCCGGCGCCGCACCGTCG
>JABRWC010000022.1:0-21008 GCA_039961675.1 Phycisphaerae bacterium | reverse complement strand
TGTATCCGCGACTCGCGGCGGCAAGCCGGCGGTCGCCTTTCAGCGCGAGCTGCGCCGACAGCTTGGCGCGCAGGTCCGTCCGCGGGTCGGCGAACCAGGTGGGGTCGAACACCTGGAGGTTGTAGGTGTAGATCGTGACGCGGTACCCGCGACGCAGCGCGTGGCAGCCCAGCAGCACCGCCAGTGTGCCCCCGTCCGGAAGCGTCGGCACTTCGGAGATCACCTGGTGCAGGTCCAGGCAGTCGCCGAAATAGCGATAGACGGCGTGCAGGCACGTCGGCCCGCACGTGGCGTCGTCGGGCTGCGGCTGAATTTCAAACGGAAGGCGTGCGACCATCGGTCGGTGCTCTGGGCTCTCGCGGCGGTTCCCGGGAGCTGTATCGTGCGACGCTTCGACGCGGGCGTCAAGGAGGAGTCGCGCCGCGCTTTCGGCCGTCATGTTCAGACCGCGTCTGCTGTCCGCGCATCTCGTTCGCGGCGCATGAACGCGTGCCGCACGAGAGCCCCCCGCCTCACCCTCGCTCGGCTGAAAATGATCGTCATGGGTTCAGGGGCGGTGGCGGCGCCATCAGGCTCCGCGGGTGGGTTTTGCGTTTGCGGCGGCCCGATCGCGCGGATAGACTCGTTCAAGGTTGTTCAGGGTCGACGTTCAATCCGGGCCTTTCGCGGGGAGAGTCCAATGCCGGTCACGACTTCGCAAGTCATGCGGCCGATCAACCTCAAGCGCTGGGTGGAGGAGAACCGACACCTGCTGCGACCGCCGGTCAGCAACAAGTACCTGTACGACGGCAAGGACTTCTTCGTGATGGTGATCGCCGGCCCGAACGCCCGCAACGACTTCCACCTGACCGAGTCGGAGGAGTACTTCTACCAGCTCCAGGGCGACATCAAGGTCCGCACGCGCGAGGGCGACGAGATCAAGGAATACGTCGTCCGCGAAGGCGAGACGTTCTTCATCCCCGGCAACGTGCCGCACTGCCCCGTCCGCCCGCCGAACACCGTCGGCGTCGTGGTCGAGCGCACGCGTCCGCCGGGCGAGACCGAGCATCTGCTGTTCTACTGCGAACGCTGCGGCGGGCTGGTGAAGGACATCGAGTTCGACTGCCGCGACATCGTCGAGCACTTCCGCGACACGATGGAGGCGTTCTGGAAGAACGACGCCGCCCGCACCTGCGGCCAGTGCGGCAAGAAGATCGAAAAGCCCGGGCCGTGCCAGGGCATCTGACGCACCGGCGTGCGGCCGCGCTACGCGGACGCCGCCTGCGGCCGGCGCTCGCCCGACTTTCCGCTCGCCCAGGCGATGATCTGTCGCAGTTCGGCCGCCCAGCCCGACGCCGTCCGCGCCAGCAGAAACTGCTCAAAGAGCGCATCGAGCAGCGCAGCGACCTCGGTGACCGCCTCGAAGCGCGCTTCGAGGCGCGCCCGCCAGTCCTCCGATCGCTGGCCCTCTGGAATCTGAAGTCCGGACACGGCCAGGCGCGCGCCGTCCAGCGTCAGCCGGAAGTCCCCCGCCGGGCTGCCCAGCGCGAGGCCCGCCTTGAGCGGCTGCTTGCCGCTGCGCAGCGCAGCGCGGGCTTCGGGAAGCGACGCGGGCGTCTCCGCCGCGATGGCGACCGAGCCGGTCAGGCCGAAGTCGCAGGTCAGCCGCAGCGAGCGTTCGATTGCAACCGTCAGCTCGTCGCCGTCCTTGACGCGCAGCGGCTGATCTTCCGCGTCGGCGCGGAACCAGAGCCAGGTCAGAAGCTCGCGGCCCAAAAACGTCAGCTCCGTCTGAAATGAGCCGCTGTCGGCCTGGGCGTCCGGCGGGCGAATCAGATGGAACGCCGGCAGGTGTTCCAGCGCTCGCGCGTTGCGGTGGGCGGTCATGATGCGCGTCGCGACGCGCGGGGCGTCGGCCGGTTCGAGCGCCGCGCCGAACGTGTCGCTGAACAGCAGCATGAACTTGTCGGCCAGCGCCGCGCTGAGGTTGCCCAGGAAGACGACGCGCTGGGCCAGGTCGATCAGCACGGGGAGCATGGCCATCCGCCGGAAGCTGCCGGCGCGGACTTCCTGCTCGAGGCGCGTCTGCGCGGCCTCGCGCGCCTTGCGCTGCTCGCCCTTGCTCAGGAAGTCGCGGCCGGTGGCTTGCCGCACGGCCTGCTGTTCGAGCAACGTGTAGGCGCGGACTACGCTGGCCGGCGCCCGCAGGCGATCGACGCGCATCGCCAGGTGGGCGAAACGTCCGAAGGCGATCGTCTCGGCATCGATCTCGGTGTCGAGCACGTGCCGCGGGCCGATCCAGCCGGTCTGGGTGTCGTCCGGGGCCGGGCTGATCCTGCCGAAGCTCCGCTGTTTCACCGCGCGCAGCAGTGCCTCGGTCACGTCATCGTGGAACTTGCCGGTGATGAAAAAACGCTGAAACGAGACGGGACCGGATGCGAACGCCACACTTGGACTCCTTCCGCCGCATGGTGCGCACGGCCGGCGGCGGGCGTCAACGGCGCCTGTCCACAATCCGCCTGTCGCATGGTTGTCGAATCTGTCAATTCCCGTGGCGTCACGGCTGGGACGACGCGACGTGTTCGAGGAGTTCGCGCGTCTGCGCGGTCTGGACGTGCTCCGCTCCCAGCAACTTCCCCTGGATTTCCAGTGCCCGCAGGCAAAGCGCGGTGGCCCGGTCCCTGTGCCCGCGGTCGCGTTCCAGGCGCGCGAGGTTGTACAGGGCGCGCGCGGTCAGCACGTGCTGTTCGCCGAGTTCCTGTGTGAGAATCCGCAGCGCCTCCCCGGCGTGCTCGGCTGCGGCGTCGAGCTCGCCGATGTCGCGCAGGAACACCGCGTAGTTGTTGTGCATTTTGGCCACATCGGGATGGTCCGGCCCGAGCCAGCGCTGCCGCAACTCCATCGCCTGCTGGTACAACTCGCGCGCGCGGTCGAGCTCGCCTCGGGCTCCGGCCGTGTCGCCCGTTTCGCGCAGCCGGGCCGCGCGCGCCCGGTGCAGCGCCGCGAGATTGTTCCGCGTGCGGGCTTCGGCGTCGTGCGCGTCGCGCAGTTCCTTCGTCCCCTGTTGGGCGCCCGCGCGGGCCTCGAGCCGCGCGGCAAGCTTCAACTGCATTTGAAGCGCCTGCTCCATGTGGCGCTGCGCCGCGTCCAGCTCCCCCAGCGACTTCAGCACCAAGCCATAGGAATTCAAACTCTCGGCCAGCTCGGCGTCCGGCGGCGAGAGCGTCTGCATCCGTAATTCGAGCGACTGGCGCAGGAGCGGCTCGGCGCGCGGCACGTCCCCTTTTTCGAAGAACATCTCTCCCAGGTCGTTCAAGCTCGCAACGGACTCGGCGTGCGTCTCGCCGAGCAGCTTCCGCCGCGTCTCCCAGGCGTAGGCCAGGTGCTGTTCGGCCTGGTCGAATTCGGCGAACCGGCGGTAGGTGTTGCCGAGCGTGTGGCGCAGCGCCGCGGCGATCAGCGGGTTGGAGACCTCGCGCACGATGCGCCGGGCCGTCTCGTCGAGCACGTCGATGACCTTCGTGTCCCGCGAGCCGGAACCGCTGGTCCACGGGTCGGCGGAGCTGAGGAACTCGGTCATCACCGCCGACAGTTCGCGAAACTTGCCCGCCTCCGCGCGCGCCGCGTTGCGCTCGTGCTCCAGCCGGTCCGCCTGGATCTTGAGCCGCACCGTGGCGCCGCTCGTGACGACGAACAGCAGCGACAGCAGCGCGACCGGCACGCGGTTGCGGCGGACGAACTTGCGCAGGCGGTACAGCGCGCTCGGGCGGCGGGCGACGATCGGGTGGTCGGTGAGGAAGCGCTGCACGTCGTCGGCCAGCTCCGCCGCCGTCTGGTAGCGTCGCACGGCTTCCTTCTCGATCGCCTTCAGCGTAATCGTCGCCACGTCCGCGGGCAGCGACGGCACGATGCGCCGCGGGTCCGCCGGCGGTTCAAGGCAGATCGTCCGCACCGTTTCGTGCAGCGGCGCGTTGCCCACTTCGTACGGCAGCCGGTCGGTCAGGAGTTCGTACAGGACCATTCCGAGCGCGTAGACGTCAGTCCGCACGTCGATCTGGTCTGTCAGGCCGCAGACCTGCTCCGGGCTCATGTAGGCCAGGGTTCCGATTACCCGGCCCAACTCCGTCGCCATCGTCGCGCCGCCAGCCACGTCTGGTTCGGTGAAACGCGCCAGGCCGAAGTCCAGCACCTTCGGCGTGCCCGCGGCGTCGACCAGGATGTTCGTCGGCTTGATGTCGCGGTGCACCACGCCGCGCTGGTGGGCGTAGTTGATCGCCTCGCAGATGCGGTGGAACAGCGCCAACCGCTCGCGAGTGGACAACGGCGGACGCAGCGCGCCGGGCTCCTCAAAGCCATCCGCGTAGTCGAGCAGCGGGACGCCGCGCACCAGCTCCATCGCGAAGTAGTGCTGCCCATCGTCGGTGCAGCCGGCGTCGTAGATGGCGGCGATACCGGGATGGCTCAGCCGCGCGAGGGAGAGCGTCTCGCGCTGGAACAGCCGCACGCGGTAGTCGTCCGCCCACTGGGCGGCGCGGATGACCTTCAGCGCCACGCTGCGACGCGGCGCCTGCTGCTCGGCCTCGAACACGACCCCCATCCCGCCTTCGCCCAGCAGGCGCACGATTCGATACGGGCCGATGGATTCCGGCCAGCGGCGGCTCGCGGCGTCGCTCGTGGGCGCGGCGGCGATGTCCGAAACCAGCGCCTGCATCTGGGCAACCGCCGGAGCGCAGGTGGGGCAATCGCGCACATGTCCCGCGATCTCCGCGGCCTGGGCCGGCTCCTCGTCGCCGTGCACCCAGGACCAGAGCCGGTCGCGAGGCATGTCGCAGGGCATCAGGCCGACCCCGTGATCTTGCGGAGCTGCTCTTCGAGGTATTCGCTGGCGCGGACCAGCCGGCCTTTGACCGTCGCCTCGGAAACGCCGAGGGCCGCGGCCATCTCGTCGCGCGAGAGTCCCTCGTAGAACTTGAGCACGAGCACGCTGCGGTAGTCCTCGGGCATGCTGGAAATGATCGAGCGGATCAGCTCCTGGCGCTCGGTCCGCGCCGCCTTGGTTCGCGGGCCGGACGTGCGCTGCGGCGCGTCGAAGCCGGTGCGAATCTTGTGGTCGTGCGTCGGGCTGCGCTGGTGGCGGCGCAGGATGTCCAGGCAGCGGTTCCGGGCGACCTTGTAGAGCCAGGGCCTGATCGCGCCCTCGGGGAGCTTCGACGCGTCCGTCAGCGTGGCGAACGTGTCTTGCGCCACGTCCTCCGCTCCGGCGTGGTCGCCCAGGTACGAGTCGCAGAAGCGCACGATCGCCGGCCAGTAGCGGCGCGCAAGCTCGTCGGCAGCGCCGCTCCGGCCGGCGCGCAACTGCTCCACGAGCTGCTCGTCCGACAGCGCTTCGTTTGGCATGTCCGGCATGCGGCTATCGCAACGCGGAGCGGGCCGGCGTGTCAAGGGTTCTTCGTGTGTTCCGTCTATAAATCTCGCCGCAGTTTGACCTTACAGAACGGTTCGCTCCGCCCGCCGTTTTCGGATTCCGACGGCGGGCGGCGCACGTGACAAGGATGGAGTGCGGCCCGCCGGGCCGCGGCGGAATCGAGCGTCGAAAGGAGAGCGCAGATGGCAATCGGAACGGAAACGGTCGGAGCAAGCGGTGATCCGGACACAGCTCAGCGCGCGGCGCGCGCGACCAGCACGCGCCGCGCGCTGATTCGCGGCGCGGGCGCGATGGTCGGGCTTTTCGCCCCGGCGAGTCTCGGCGCGATCGCGCTGAACGCCGGGTCGATGGTATCCGCCGAGCAGATCGAGGTGGGGCATTCCGACATCGCGCCCGGCGGCCGCTGCATCTCGCTTCCGGAATTGGCCGTGATGATGGACGCGGACGCAGGCGTCGACGACGTCGTTCGCGTCGAGGCGACCGGCGCGGCGCAGGTCAGCGCGCGGTTCACGATCGGCGGCACGCGGTGGACAACTACGGCGACCGAGGGCGCCGTCGAGGAAGGCCAGCGGCTGACGATCACATACAGCTTCGTGCCGGACGGATTGGCGCTGCCCGGCGCGCTGGGCGAACCGGCTTCGCCCAGCGATCTGTTCGCGAACCTGGACGGAAATTTCCCGGGCGGCCGCGCTGCTTGGAAGGACAACTTCCGCCGCGCGTTCCAGCGCTGGGGCGAGATCATCAACATCACGTACGTCGAAGTCCCGGACGACGGCGCGGCGTGGGGCCAGCCTGGGCTGCTGGCGTCGGGCGCCGCCGTCGGCCGCGGCGACGTGCGCATCGCCATGCACGCGATCGACAATGCGGTGCTGGCGTACAACTACTACCCGGCGTTCGGCGGTGACCTCGTCCTGGACAGCCAGGACGTCGACGATTTCACCGATCCGTCCGGGGATTTCCGGTTCCTGCGCAACGTTCTCATGCACGAGCACGGTCACGGCCTGGGACTGGCGCACTCGATTCCCGCGGACGGCACGAAGCTCATGCAGCCCTCGGCGACGACCGCGTTTGACGGACCGCAGGAGGATGACCAGCGCGCCGCCCAGCATCTCTACGGCGACCCGGACGAGCGCAACGACTCGCTCGCCACGGCGAGTTTCGTCGGCGGACCTCTGCGGACACCCGCTGAGAGCGGGACGATCGCCTTCACTCGAAACGGCATCGCGCTCGAGCGCCACGGGGCTGCGGATTTCTACGCGTTCACCGCGTTCGCGAGCACGCCGATCGCCGTCCGCGTCGATCCGCTCGGGACCACGTACCAGGCCGGGTCGGAGAACGGCGCGCCGGCCACGATCAACGCCCGCGCCGCCCGTGACCTGGGCGTGCGCCTGTGGCGCCGCGTGTCGGCGCAGAGCAACACGTTCGAGCTCTTCGCGGAGATCGACTTCACCGAAGCCGGAGAGAGCGAGTATCACCCGCCGGTTCCGTACATCGTCGCCGGATTCATGGTCGTTGAGGTGTATTCGACGGACGACGTTGACGCTCCGCAGGCGTACGCGCTGACGATCTCGAACGCCGCCATCGACGCGCAGAACCTCGCGCCCGCGGAGCTGCTCGTGGTCGATGGGCTCGACGAGGTGACCGACGGCGACACGCTGACGTTCGGCGCCACGGAAACGGGTCAATCCTCGGGCAAGGCGCTGGTCGTCCGCAACAGCGGCGAACAGACGCTGAACTTCACAGGCCCCGCCCCACGGGCCACGATCCAAGGTCCGGCCGCAGCGGATTTCGCGATCACCGAGCTGCCCGCGGAACTGGCCGGACACGGACAGTTCATCTGGGGCGTCACCTTCGCGCCGACCGCCGTGGGCCAGCGCGTCGCCGTCATCACCGTCCCCAACGATGACGCCGATGAAAGCGGCTACAGCTTCATCGTCAGCGGCACCGCGGTGCACACGCCGGCCCCGACGATCAGTCTGACGATCGAGGGGCAGACTCTGGCGGCCGGACAGGTTCTTGCGCTTCCGGAGACGGAGATCGGGGAGACCTTCACGGCTTCGTTCCAGCTTCGAAACGACGGCGACGCGCCGCTGAATGTGAGCAGCATCGCGTTCGCCGGCCCGGCCGCGGCTGAGTTCGCCTCTGACCCGACCTCGGCGTCCATCGCCAGCGGAGAACTCACGGGCACGATTACGTTCGCTCCGGCGCAGGCCGGCGCGCGCGAGGCCTACTTTCGCGTCGCGAGCAACGCGGGCACGGGGCTGCTGGCCGTGAAACTGACGGGCACGGGCATCGAGCCTGCCGTGGAAGACGACACCCAGAACGCCGGCGGCGACGACGGCACCGGCGATCCTGGCGTCGCCGACGACGGCGCCGCGGACACCGGCGAGCAGGACGACGTCCAGGACGACACCGCGGCCGGCGATCCGAACGGGCCGGCGAACGCAGGCGGCGAGGATGCTGACGCGCAGGATGATGCGAACGACGCCGGCGCGGACGACGGGTTTGATGAGAACGCGAGCGCGGACGATGCGGGCGCCGACGCTGTGGATTCCGGCGACGAAGACGCGGACGCGAACGACGATCTCGACGAACTCAACCCCATCGTGCCCGGTCCTGCCCTGTGCGGGTTCGGCGCCGGTCTGAGCGCAATGTTGTGCGCCGCGTCGCTGGGCGTTGCGCGTCGCCGGCCGACCGGCCGCGCAGGTCGGCGCGCAGACTGACGACGCGCTGAACGCGCCGACGACCGCGAACACGCTGCGCAACGAGCACTGGGCGGCGGGCGGAGCTTCCGGCACAACCGGTCGCGCTGCCGCCGCCCGTCGCGTTGCGCCGCTGTGTCGCGGGCACGCCGACTCTACAATTCCGGTCATGGCCGACGACGTGTACCTGGCGATCGAGACGTCCACCCGCTCCGGCGGCGTGGCGCTCGCGCGCCGCACGGGGCCGCCCGCGGTTCGGACGCTGTTTGCCGATCGGCGTCACGCGGCCGAGCTGCTTCCGGCGATTCACGAGGTCCTGTGCGAGCACGACTTGCACGCCGGCGATGTCGGCGTCGTGTGCTTCAGCCACGGTCCCGGGAGCTTCACCGGCCTGCGCATCGCCGCAACCGTGACGCGAACGCTCTGCCACGCCGTCGGTTGCCGGGCTGTCGCGGTGCCAACGCTCGAATCGATCGCGCGCAACGCCCTGCGCGCGGGGATCGAAGTGCAACGCCTGGCGGTGATTCTTGATGCGCGCCGCGGGCAGGTGTTCGCCGCCGCGTTCGACGTGTGCGAAGGCGCGCTTCAGATGCGGTCGCCCGTTGCGATTCACGATCCGACTGGCTTCCTAAGCCATATCGAGTCGCCGTTCGCGGTCCTTGGCGAGGGCGTCGCAAGCCACCGCGCGGCCTGCGAAGCCAGCGGCGGCGTGATACTGGACGAGTCGTTGTGGACGCCGAAGGCGGAGACCGCGCTTGAGATCGGGCGCGAGTTGGCGGCGGCCGGGCGATTCTGTGCGCCGGAGCAGATCGTTCCGTTTTACGTGCGGCCGCCGGAGTGCGAGGAAGTGTACGAGCAGCGCCGCGCCGCCGCGCGCGCCCGGCGAGGATAGGCCACGTCCCAGTCGAGTCATCGGACATGAGTGTTTGCCTCGGAGTCTGTTCCTGGTCGCTTCGCCCGCAGTCGCCGCGCGAGCTGGTGCGGTCGGTGCGCGCATGCGGGCTTTCGGCGGTGCAGCTTGCGCTCGACCCGATCCGCGAAGGTCGCTGGAACATCCGGGACGCGCTGCGCGAGCTGACCGTCGCGGGCATCTCCATCCGCTCGGGAAACATGGGGATGAAAGGCGAGGACTACTCCACGCTGGATTCGATCCGCGCCACCGGGGGCGTGCGCCCGGACGAACACTGGAGCGAAAACCTCGCCGCCGCGCGGTCCAACGCCGACCTGGCGCGGCAGTTCGGCCTCGATCTGGTGACGTTCCACGCCGGCTTTCTCCCGCACACGCGCGGCGATGCGCTCCGCGGCCGGATGATCGAGCGGCTGCGGGTGCTTTGCGACGTGTTTGCGGCGGCCGGGGTGCGGCTGGCGTTCGAGACCGGGCAGGAGACGGCGGACACGCTGCTCGACGTTCTGGAGGAACTGGGCCGGCCGGCGGCGGGGGTCAACTTCGACCCGGCGAACATGATTCTCTACGACATGGGCGACCCGGTCGCTGCGCTCCGCCGACTCGCGACGAACGTGCGGCAAATCCACGTCAAGGACGCGCGGCACACGCGGACGCCGGGAACCTGGGGCGAGGAGGTGCGCGTGGGCGACGGCGATGTGGACTGGCCGGCATTCTTCCGCGCGTACCGCGAATCCGGGCTGACGTGCGACCTGATGATTGAACGCGAAGCCGGCGACGGGCGCATCGCCGACGTGCGGCACGCGGCGGAGTTCGTGCGGCGGCAGCTTGACGCCGGCGCCGAATCGGGGGCCGCATGAGCGTGCGGAAAGAGATCGGCGTCGGCGTGATCGGCCTGGGGTTCATGGGCCGGACGCACGTGGCCGCGTATGAAGCCGCGCGGCGGGAGGGGTACCCGTGCCGGCTGGTCGCGGTCTGCGACCGCTCGCCCGAACGGCGCGCCGGGCGGCTCGGCTCGGAGGGGACGCGCGGGCTGGCGCGCGAGGAGTCGCTCTTCGATCCGCGCAGCATCTCTGCGTACGCCGAGGTCGAGGAAATCCTGGCCGACCCGGCAGTGGAGCTGCTGAGCATCTGCACGTACACCGACACGCACGCGGACTTGGCGATCCGCGCGCTCGAGGCCGGCCGGCACGCGCTGGTCGAAAAGCCGCTGGCGCGGACGTCCGCCGAAGCGCGCCGCGTGCGTCTGGCGAGCGAAGCCGCGCGCGGCCTGTGCATGCCGGCGATGTGCATGCGCTTCTGGCCGGGCTGGAGCTGGCTGCGCGAGCAGGTGCGGACCGGCGCGCTCGGCGCCGTGCGCAGCGCGACGTTCACGCGCGTGGGGAGCCGGCCGGGATGGTCGGGCGAGTTCTACGCGGATTTCGAGCGCAGCGGCGGAGCGCTGCTCGATCTGCACGTCCACGATGCGGATTTCGTCCGCTGGTGCTTCGGGCCGCCGGAGGAGGTCGTGAGCTGCGGCTCGCTTCGGCACGTGACGACGATCTATCGGTATGCGTCCGGTCCTGAGCACGTCGTGGCGGAGGGGGGCTGGAGCGAGGCGCCGGGTGCTCCGTTCCGCATGCGCTACCGCGTGGAGTTCGAGCGGGCGACGGCCGAGTTTGACCTTGCGTCGCGGGCGACGCTCACGCTCCACAACGCGGCCGGTACACAGGAGGTTCCGCTGCCGGCGGGTGACGGCTACGACGGCCAGATTCGCCACCTGGTCGAGCGAATCGCGGCCGGCCGGCGCGACCTCCTGGCGACGCCGGCGGAAGCCGAGGCGGTGTTGCGGCTGATCGAGGCGGAGCACAAGAGCCTGGAGCGCGGAGTTCCGGTGCGCGTGCGGTCCGCATAGGTTAATGGCCGCCGCTTCGAGATCGCGGCCGTGTCGAAGTGCGCGATCTCGCGATCGGTGTCGTCCGAACCCGCCACGGAAGCGGCGGGATCGATCCCGCACTCCCGCGCGGAGTTCGGACCTGCGGCGCGGCCGGCTTGTGTGCATCGGCACCGGCTGACGCGGTGCCGGTCTACGGCTCCAGGCGCACCTCGACCTCGGGGAGCGGTTCGCCGCCGGGCGCTTCAACGCACAGCGAGAACGCCCATCGTCCGCTCACCTGCTGTGTTTGCAGCACGACCATGTTCGGACCCGCTCGAAGCGGGACCGGGACGATGTCCTGTCGCGCCGAATACGGCCGCTGCACAAGGTTGCGGTGATACTCGCGGCCGTTTACCCACGCGATGACGCCGTCGTCGCTGCCGATCGCGAAGTTCACGTTCATGTCGCGCGGCGCGTGCAGCCACGTCACCGCGTAGGCGACGCCGCTGGCGATTTCGGCGCCGAACTCGCGGATCGGATCGACGACGAACTCGCTCGTGACGTCGCAATCGCGCGTCAGCTTGCGTGCCACGCGATGCCAGTACGCGGTCTGTGCGTCCGCCGCGGGCCAGTGCTGCGCGGGGTCGATGCGCTCCAGGGCCAAGATTTCCTGACCGATCCGCCCCGCGTCCTTGCGGTCGAACGGCCCCGCGAGCCACCACGCGTTGACGGAGGGCAGCACGACCTGCTCGGCCGGCAGGCTGAACTCCGATCCGTCCACGTCCAGCGTCAGCGTGGAGCGCACGCGAAACGTCTGCGGAATGGCCGGAAGCTCGATCGTCGCCTGCGCGCGGAGCATCAGGCCGTCGTCGGTCAGCGGATCGCACTCCGACGGTCCGCACCGCGCGCCGGCATCCAGTACGCGCAGCTCGGCCCGCGGCGCGACCTGCGGCGCCCAGTCCGGACGCCGGCCGCAGCCCGCCTCCGCCGAGGCACGCAGCAACCGCGGGTCCTCGTCGTTGGGCCGCACGTCGATGCGGTTGTACAGCGAGAAGAGCCGCGCCAACGCGTGCAGGCGCTCCGCCGGGGAGACCTTCGACACGAGGATTTCGGGCACGATGTTCTGCCCGGCGACGCGTTCGGCCGGACGCGTGGAGGGCGCGGACGCTGCCGCCACGGCCGATTCGAGATCGTCCGGCAACTGTGCGATGAGGCGGATTCCGCCGGGCGTCGCCTCGCCGCTCGTGGCGGCCAGCTCGCGCAGCGCGTCAACTTCGTCACGCAGCCCCGCGGCGAGCATGTGGAGCGATTCGTCGTCGTCGTCGGCCACGGCGTCGATCACCACCCGCTCCGCGCTCGGCCGCGGGGGAACGTGGATTACCGCGCTGAGTGAAGCGCCGTCGTACCCCCAGCCCGACGTGGCGCCGCGCTGCGCGTGCGGCAAGGGCCGGCCGTCCACGAGCACCTGTCGCGGCGGCAGCACGTCGCGCAGCCAGATCTCGTAACCCCGCTGGGCGGGCATGCCCGCGTAGCGCCCCTCCGCCGGACCGATTTCGATCCGGCTGGCGTGCGCCGAGGTTTCGCAGCGGATCGGCGTCCAGGAACATTCGCCGCGCCGATAGCCGCCCGTGAGTCCGTCGTCCTCGTATAGGCGGAAGGTGTGCGATCGGGTGATCGATGCCGGGAACACGTGCAGAATCAGTGGGTCGACCGGCTTCTCGCCGGAGCTGCGCATGACCGGCGCCATGGGGATCGCCGCGCCCTCGCGCACAAAAAGCGGAATCTGCTTCAATGGGACGGCGCAATAGGCGTCGCATGGTCCCTCATACGCGCGGCCGGTGAACCAGTTTCGCCAGCGCCCCGGCGGCAACCAGACGCGGACGGACGCGGTGCGTCCGGCCGGGTTCATCGGTTCGACCGCGGGAGCGACGAGCAGGTCTTCGCCGAACATGTACTGGCCGCTGTATCCGGGCACGGAGCGCGGCGCGATACGGTCCGCCGGCTTGTACGCCGGGTCGGCAGTTGACGCCGCCGGTTGACCGCCCGGCCGCGCGCGGCGCGGCTCGGCGCCATACGCTTCCTCGAGGTCCGGCCATTCGTAGTACATCGGCCGGCAGAGGGGCATCGATTCGTCGTACGTCTTCCGCGCGGCGGAATAGATGTACGGCAGCAGCGCGTAGCGCAGCCGCCACGCCTGCTTGCAGGCGGCGTATACCTCCGGCTCGAACGCCCAGATGCGCCGTTCCGCAAGCGGATTGCGGCCGCAGTGGGTGCGCAGAATCGGAGACAGCGCGCCGAACTGAATCCAGCGTGCGTACAACTCCGGCGCAACGGGGCCCGGCTGGTGCCCGCCGATGTCGTGGCTCCAGTACGCGCAGCCGACGTTGCCGGCGGTGGCGGTGAAGTGCGGCTGCCAGGCGAGGGAGGCCCAGTCGTTGAACGTGTCGCCTGAGAATCCGATGGGGTAGCGCTGGTTTCCGAGGCCGCCCCAGCGGCTGAAGATCAGCGGCCGGTCGGGCTTGGTGCCGGGGTCTTTTTCCCAGTCGGTCCAGTACAGGTGGTTGAGCCAGAAGAGCGGGTCGAGCCCGGGGATGCGCGTGGTCTCGCCCTGCTGCCAATCCAGCCACCAGAAGTCGACGCCTTGCTGTTCGAGCGGACGGTGGAGCAGCCTGAAGTAGTTCTGCATGAAGCGGGCATCGGTGGGGTCGAACGGGATGCGTTCGGTCGTTTCCGGGTTCAGCCCGAGCGCATCGCAGAACGGTTCGAATGCGGCCTCGTGCCTGCCGACGCCCTCGTGCGGGTGGATATTGAGAGGGACTTTGAGTCCCTCGCTCTCCGCCCACGCCAGGAACTTCTCCGGGAACGGAAAGTACTTCGGGTTCCAGGTGAAGCCGGTCCAGCCGTCGAGATGCCAGTCCATGTCCAGCACCAGCACATCCAGCGGCACATCGTGCTCGCGGAACTCCCGCACCAGCTTCATCAGCTCCTGGTCGCTGTACGGCCAGTAGCGCGACCACCACGCCCCGAAGACATAGCGCGGCGGAAACGGGATGCGCCCCGAAATCGCCGTGAAATCCTGAAGCGCCTGTGCGTAGTCGCGGTCGTAAGCGAAGAAATACCAGTCGATCGCGTCGGCCTCGCGGCGTGGCTCCGCCTGCGACCAATCATGATCGCCTGCGCACCCGAAGAGCGGCCGCGCGGAATCGTCGAGCAGCGTCCAGCCGCTGCGCGAGAGCAGGCCGGGATCGAGCGGGCAGGCGCCGGAGACGCCGTCCAGCGTCCGCCGTGTGCCGCCAAGGTCGCCGTCGTTGGTCATCCCGGGCGACCAGACTGTCGGCTCACCGCCGACGGTGAACTCGATCGCCAGGTTGTCGCGGTCGAACGCGCCGGCACCCTCGACGTAACGCAGCGTCAGCGCCGCGGTGCGAATCTCCGTGCGACCCCGCCCGCCGCGGTGCTCGAAGGCCGGAACGGGCAGCCGGCGGTTAATCACGGTGAATGAGGCGCGGTCCTCGAAGCGCGCGGTCGGGGACCATTCCAACCGGATGAGCCGTGGCGTGAGGACGGTGAAGCGCGCGTTTCCGGACACGACGACCGCGGCGGGGTCGGCGGCCGGCTCGTATTCCAGGGAAGAGGCCACGGCGGATGCTCCGCTGCTGACCGCTAGCGCGGTGGCGAGAAGGCGCGATCTCAACATCGGATTTCCCCTGCGGGCGACGAAACTCAGCGGGGTTGTCCGCCCGCCGCAACAAGGCGGCGGAAGCGGGAATCTAGTGCAAGCGCGGCGCGGAGCCAATGGGCGCGGGCTGCTCGATTGCCCGCGTTGCGAGCAACGCGGGCGAGGTATAATAGGGGTACAGTTCCGGTTGCCGGACGATGCGCATTCAGCGCGTCGTCGCGAGCCTGTGCAAGGCGTCTGAAGCTTTCGTCGCGGCCAGGATCGCCCGCTCAGGGTTCTCGCGAGGCAGGCCGTCGCATTGCTTGGCCTCGGACGACCGTCGCGATTCCGCGTGGATTGGGGTGTCGCCGATGTTTGCCGCTCGAAAACGCCGCCGCGGAGGATTCACGCTCATCGAATTGCTGGTGGTTGTGGCGATCATCGCCCTGCTGATTTCGATCCTGCTGCCGAGTCTGCGGAGCGCGCGCGAGCAGGCGCAGGGCGCAGTGTGCAAGGCCCGCCTAGAACAGCTCAGCCTCGGTCTGCAATACTTCCGCGAGGACCACCACGACTGCTGGCCCTGGAACCTCTACAGCGAATACTTCTGGCCTGCGTCCGCCCCTGACGCGCCGCCCGGCGGCGAGGCGCACAAGCAGTACTCCTGGCCGTTCAAGCTTTTTCCGACCTACGTCGCGGACGATGCGGCCTTCGCCTGCCCTGGGGACCCGCTGCGCGACCGGGTCGATCTGGAGAAACCGCTCGACCTGGCCTACGCCGCTTCGAGCTACGGCTTCAATTACGTCGTCCGCCATTTTCAGGAGCCGACGCTGTACTGGGCAGGCGGGATGACGCCGCTGAACCCCGAGAAAACCCTGCTGATGACGGACATCGGACCGGACCACTTTCTGCCGGGACCTGGCGAGAACCTGGACTGGCGGGACGCAGGGCGGATCGTCTGGGACGACGGACAGCGGGCATGGTTTCAGGGACCAACGTGGCTGACGGCACGGCACGCGGGGGGAATCAACGTGCTCGCGTATGCGGGCAACGTGACGTACGCGCGCACGCTCGAAGTCCTTCAGCAGGAGCTTCGGAGCTCGTACGACGACTGCTATTCCCGCGGTTGCACGCTGTGCATCGATGACCGCGACGACACGCAGGGGTACTGGGCCGGCAACCCGCACTACAACCTGTCCACCAGCAACGTATTCTGGTGGACCGGCTACATGGTCCGCGATGCCGCCGACCGGCGTGCCGCGGACAACTACATCAACGCCATGTGGCGGCGCGTGAAGGGCTTCTGGCGACCGCAGGAGTGACGCGTGCCACATTCGGAGAGCGCAGCGCCGAAGGCTCAGGAACGCAAGGTCAATCCACGCATTCCCGGATGGATGGTGCTGCTCGCGGTGCTCGGCGCCGTGGCGGGTGCGGCTTGGTGGAGCTGGCAGCGCACCGAGCAGCAGCGCGTTCCAGTTCAGCGCAGCGGATTCGACTTCATCGTCCAGTGGTCGTGTGAAAAGGGGCATGCGTTCTCTGAGCGCGGCGCTGCGGGCGCCAAACCCTGCCCCACCTGCGGCGGCGAGTGCTTCCCCACGTTTAGCGCGTTCTGCACGGGCGCCGGCTGCGGGAAACAGGACCGCTTCCAGCTGCGCTACGACGACAAGGGCAAGATCGCCGGCTTCCGCTGGGGGCTTGGCGGCGAGTGGCAGGCGTACGTGTTTCCGCCGAAGTGCCGCGCGTGCGGCGCTGTGATGCGGCCGGGATAACGCTCGAAGGGCGCGTGTTGTTGCACAAGTGTTGCTTCGGCCGCGACGCAACTTCGGTAGGACCGCTCGCGGCGCCGCCTTCGCGGTCGGGGTCGCCGCACGACCGGTGCGCGGTCCGCGACCCGATAGGTGGATCGCACGGGAGACTGGAATTGGCAGTCCAGCGCAGACTTACCCTCTTCCTGGCGGCGTGTCTGATATGCAGTACCGCGGCGCGGGCGCAGGACGAGCCGCTTGACCCCGCATACTGGGCGCCTGCCGACGCGCTCGCGTTCATGGGCGTTTCCGACCTGAACGAGCTTGGAAAGCGGTTTGAACGTACGGCGTTTCATAAGGCGCTCGCCGGTCCGGCCACGGCACAAAGCACGCCCCACGCCGCAGCGGATTCGGCGGCCGGCTTGCTCGGCGTCATGGCCACGCTGCGCGAACGAATCGCCGCGGCATTGGAGGTTCCGGCGTCACAGCTACAAAACCCGTTCGGGCGCTCCGCCGCGCTGTTCATCGTCGCCGCGCGGAGGGATGACGGATTTGAGCTGGAACCCGTTTTCGTGGCGACCGTCAGAGATTCGGCGCTCATGCGTACCTATTACGACAAGGCCGTTTCCCGCTTCCGCGCGGCGTGCGACGAGCACGAGACGGCCACGGCGGCGGGCGGACGCATCGACTGGTTTCGGCGGCAGACGCCGCAACCGCCGGCGACGCAGCCGTCCGACGCTCTGCTGCGGACCGATGAACTCGCGCCTTCCCAGAGCCGGAGTCTGGCGCAGATGCTCGGCCGGCTGCGCCGGGAGTTGTCTGCGTCCGATTCGCTGCCGAGCCGGCTGGCGCTGGGCTTGGCCGGCGAGCGGCTGATCGTCGCGTTTCGGCCGGAAACGGTCCGGGCCGTGTTGACGCGTTCTGCGTCTGCGTCCATGGCGGAGCAAGCCGATTACCGAAAGATCGGGACGAGCTTTGCGCGTGCCGGTCCGGTCCGCGTGCTGGTCAACGTGCCGGAGCTTTGCGAACTGCTCGCGCGACAGGCCGGAGATGACGCAAAGACGACGCTGACGATGCTCGGGGCCGACGGCCTGCGCAGCCTGATTGGACACCTGGACTTCGGCGGCCAGGCGTACGATTCAATGTTCGAGGGTGTTCTGCTGATGAGCGGCGAGCGGCGCGGTCTGGCGCGGTTGCTGAGCATGGCGAACCGACCCGCCGCCAGTGTTTCGGATTTCACAAGCGCCGCCGTGTACCTGGAGGCCAACCTGGCCGCCGGGGCGCTGGTCGAAGAACTGGAGCGCATGTTGCGGCACGTCGAACCGGACGCGGCGGACGAAATGGCTGCGGCGTTGACGTTGCCGGTAGGCGACGGATCGGAATCGATCGACCTGCGGCACGCGCTTTTGGAGGCGCTGGCCCCCCCCGTGGAATTGTCCTTGACCGCGGGTCCGGCGGGGACGGCGGCCTCGCCGCAGGTGTTGCTGCGGGTGGCGTTGCGGTCGCGCGAGGGATTGGACCGTCTCATGGATGCGATCTCGACGGTCGCGCCGGGGGTCTTCGTGCGGCGCGATACCGCCGGACAGGCCGTATACGACGTTCGCGCGCTGGATGCGTCGCTGGCCTGGAGCAACGGCGTGCTGGTCGCGGGCACGACATCAGCCGTGAACGAAATGTCAGGCGGTGCCGCCGGCAGCCGTTCGCCCAGCGGGCCCGCCGACGCGGGCCGACTGGCGCCGTTCTTACCGTCGGAAGCGTCGCTCGTGCTGTACATCGACGGGCGTGCCTTGCGCAACGCCGCGCGCGGCGCAGGCGGGGCGCAGCCGCCCAGCACGACGCCAAGTCAACGCGCGCCGGCGCTCGGTCGCTGGATCGCGGAGGCGATCGCCGACGCCTTCGGAGACAGCGCGGACGCCGCCGCCGGCCAGGCGGACGCGGGCGCGCCCGCGACGCTGACGACACTGACGACCACGACGGACGGCGTTCGGATCACGAGCTACCAACTGAAGCCGGGCCTGAACTAAGCCCCGCGACGGGAGAAACCCATGAACGAGAAGATCAAGCTCCGCTCGATCGCCTGGGAGTGGCTGGCGGCACTGGCGTGCTACTCCACCATCATCGCGCCGTTCGGTTGCCAGCTCAGCCAGCTTGGCGGCGACGGACTGGACATCGGCGACATCTTCAACCCGCCGGAGGGCGCGGGGCTGTTCATCAACGACGACTTTTCCGACGCGCTGCTGATGGCCGGCACGAACGGCAGCGGCGACGCATTCTTCGTTTACGGTACGCGCCAGGACAACGGCAACCTGGAAGAGGTCGAGTCGGTGGTCGTGCAGACCGCCGCGGGCCAGAAGTCCTTCATCACGTTCGAGAGCGGCCGGCCGACGCACGCCGAGGGACCGGACGGCAGCTACGTGCACGTGACGTACACCGAGGTTTCCGCGGCGCGGCTGAAAGCGACCGTCGATTTCTACAACGCCCAGGAAGACGCCGTCAGCAGTTTCCCGGTCGAGATCGATTTGCAGGCCGCGCTTCAGACCATCGCCGAGCAGGTGCAGGCCGTCACCGGGCAGCGACTCGACGTTACCGAGGTTGAGGACGACGGCGGCTCGCCGAAGCTGCGGCTCAACGAGCAGGTGCGCGTGACGATCTTCAGCCCGCTGTTCGCGGCGTTCATCCTGCCGCTCGTCGCCCTCGTCGCCATCACGCAGATCATTCTGGGCCAGATTCTGCTCGTGATCTACGCGCTCGTCGCCGTGACGATCCAGGCGGTGCTGCTCACGGCGCTGGCGCCGCTGTTTCTCATGGCGTCGCTGCTGCAAGTGTCCATCACGCGCGTCGAACTGATCGGGATCGGCACGATCTTTCCGATCATCCCGCCGCCGCCGTTCATCGTGCTGCAAGTCTGACCGTGCGCCGCCCGGTGCTGTGGCGCGCGCGGGCGGGCGGGTACACTACCGCGGCATGCGAACGGCGCCCGTTGATGACGCGGAAAACCTGCTGGTGGCGCTGCCGAACTGGGTCGGGGATGTCGTGCTCGCGACTCCCGTGCTGGCGGCGCTGCGCGCGCGTTTTCCTGCGGCCCGGATTACGTTTCTGACGCGGACGCCGCTCGCCGAAGTGGTCTCGGGCGGCGGCTGGCACGACGAGGTGGTCTTCTGGCCGGATGGCAGCGGGCTGGGCAAAACGCTCGGCCTGGCGCGCGAGCTGCGCTCACGCGGTTTTGATCTCGCCGTGCTGCTGCCGAACTCGTTTCGATCCGCGTTCGTGTGCCGCCTGGCGGGAATTCCGCGTCGCGTCGGATACGCGCGCGACGGTCGCGGCTGGCTGCTCTCCGACCGCCTTCGCCCGCCGAAGCGCGACGGCGTCTTCATCCCCACGCCGATGACGCCGTACTATGCGGAGCTTTCGCGCCGTGTCGGCGCGCCGGTCGCCGACCAGCGGCTGTGCCTTGGGGTGACGCCGGAGCAGGAGCTGGCGGGGCGCACGTTGCTTGCGCACTACGGGCTGGACGGTGGGCGGCCATATGCGGTGCTGAACCCCGGCGCGGCATTCGGCGCATCGAAGTGTTGGCTGCCGGCGCGGTTCGCCGAGTTGGCCGACCGACTCCAGGCGGAGCTTAGGCTGCCGTCCGTGATCGTCGGCGCGCCCGGCGAAGCGGAATTGATGCGCGACATCGCGAGACGGGCATCAAGCCCCGTCATCTGCTGCGACAATCCCGGCACGACGCTCGGGTCGCTGAAAGTCGTGATTCGCGAGGCGGCGCTGCTGGTGTGCAACGACACGGGCCCGCGCCATTACGGCAATGCGTTCGGCGTACCGACCGTGACGATCTTCGGGCCGACGGACCCGGCGTGGACCAGCGGCGACTACCCCGCGGAGACGTGCCTCCGGGTCGCGGTGGAGTGTGGGCCGTGCCAGTTGCCGCGCTGCCCGCTCGACCACCGTTGCATGGTCGAGATGACGACCGAGCGCGTATTCCTGGCCGCTCGCGACGCGCTGCTGCGGCGCGGCAGCCGTCTCGCAGGGAGCGCGCCGTCCCGGTTCGCGGTGGGCGCGGCGGGCGAACTGCTCCTGAAGGGCGAAGATGCTGCACCATGACGGCATGCGCGTCGACCCGGCTTACGCCGACAGGCTCCACGAGTGCGGCCTCGACAGCGTGGAGAAGGTGCTGGCGCGCGTCGAGGGAGAGATCGCGGCCTGGAGCCGGACGACGGACACGCTGTATGTCCCCGGACGGCCGGAGAGGCCGGGGTTCTACGTGAAGCGCTACCTGTACCCGACGTGGCGCAATCGGCTGCGCGGGGCCTTCCGCGGGACGTTCTTCGGCCAGCACCGCGGCGAGGCTGAGTATCGGCTCCTGGACGAGATGCGCTCGATGGGAATCGCGGCTGTCCGGCCCGTGGCGTACGGCGCGCGGCGGGTCGCGCACTTTCTGGCCGCGTGTTTTCTGATCACCGAAGAGGCGCCGGATTCCTGCAATCTCACGACGTTCGCACGCGACGTCACGCGCCGCCGCGAGCCGCTCTCGCACGCGCTGCGCAGCGAGCTGGTCCGCCAGCTTGCCCGCGAGGTCGCCGGAGCCCACGGCGCCGGCTTTGAGCACGGGCAGATGTTCTGGCGGAACATCCTGGTGCGGTTCGGCCCGACCGGGCAGCCGGAATACCTGTTCCTCGACGCCCGCCCGCGCCGCGGCCGGCGCCGGCTCGGCCGCAGCGTCTCGTGGTGGATGCAGGAACTGGC
>JABRWC010000021.1:0-7830 GCA_039961675.1 Phycisphaerae bacterium | reverse complement strand
AGGTTACCTCGCGCTTCGTGTTCCTCGATGCGCTTCCGGACGACCTGGACGGCGTAACGACCGCGGTGCGCTTTGTGCTCACTTCCGCCGAAGACTCGGCGATCACCACGACGATCGAGCAGATGATTGTTCTTGACCTCGGCGAGCCGTGAGCGCGCGCCGGGTAGCGCCTTCGCACGGCGTCGTTCCGCGCGCCTGCGGGTCCGAAGGTCCGTGCGGCCTCGAACCTCGGCGTCCGCGGAGTGCCGTAGCGTCGAACATGTATGCCCGAATCGCAGGATCGCGCCGCCAGCAGCGGTCATGCTGAGGCCCACCGCGGGCGACCGATGCACCGCTTGCGCAATGGGCACACAACCTCAATCCGAGGCGCTTCACTTCTCCGGCGATAGGCTCAGTCAGCCATCGCGGGTACCTCAAGCACCTACCGCGTCTCCACCGCTGCGACGCGCCGCACGCGCTGGTTTGCCGCGTCGCTAACCCATAGCGCGCCGTCCGCGGCGACCGTTACGCCCGACGGCCGGTTCAGCGTGCAAGCGCCGGCGCTCCCACCGTCGCCGGAGAAGCCCGCCGCGCCGGTACCGACGACCGTGGTAATCGCGCCGTCCGCGTCCAAACGCCGGATCACGTTGTTGTCGGTGTCCGCCACGTACAGTGCTCCGTCGGGCCCGATGGCGAGGTCGTGCGGCCGATTGAGCAGCGCGGCCGTCGCCGGCCCGCCGTCGCCGGAATAGCCGGGCGTGCCCGTGCCGCAAATCGTTTCGATGACGCCGTCGGCGTCGACGCGCCGAATGCAGTGATTGTCGGTGTCGCAGACGTACAGCGACCCATCCAGGCCCAGCGCCATGCGCGTCGGGCCGCGAAGCCGCGCCGCCGTCGCCGGCCCGCCGTCGCCGGAATAACCCGCCGTCCCGCTTCCGACGGCCGTGCGGATGATTCCTCCAGCGTCGACGTAGCGGACGACGTGCGCGTCCAGGTCGCTGACGTAAAACCCCCCGCGCCGGTCGGGCAACACGCCGAACGGCGTCGTCAGCCGCGCGGCGAGCGCGGGCCCGCCGTCGCCGGCGTAGCCCGAATCGCCGCTGCCGGCCACGATCGTCACGCGCTGGTCCAATCCGACGCGAAAGACGATCGGGGCATGATCTCCAGCGACGTACAAGTTTCCGCTCGCGTCGAACTCGATGTCGCTGGCGTGGTGAAGCGGCGTCTCGACGGCCAGCGCTCCTTCGGTCGGCGGCGCTTCAAAATCCAGCCCCATGATCGTCTCGATCGTGCCATCCTCGTTGATCCGCCGCACGCGGAGATTGTTGAAGTCGAGGATCAGCGGGCGGCCTTGCGGGTCGAACTCGACGTCGAGCGGCAGGTAGAACGAGGTGTCGAGGGCGTCCCGGCCGTCGCCGTCGAACTGGGACTTGCCGGTGCCGGCGACCGTGCAGATTGCGCCCGGCGCGTCGCACGGATCGTTCGAGACCGGCGTCACCGGGCAGCCGACCAGGACGGACGAGACCCAGCCGATGCAAGCCGCGGCCGCGACGCGGCGCGCGATCCACGGACCGGTTTCCGATATTCTCGTCACGTGTGCGACTCCAACGCGAACTGAGCTCGCCCGTCAGTTGTTCTGCGCGCCTTCGCGAATCCAGGTCGCAATGGTCTCGAGCTGCTCTTCGCCCAGCGGCGTCCGGAGCAACGGCATCCGTGCGCCGCGCTGTGGACTCGGTCTGAGCTTCTCGATCAGATAGCTGCCGTCCGGGTCGCCCGGCACAATGGGACACAACCCCAGCTCCTGCGCTTCGTCTCCCGGCGCGAACATCGACTCGTACGTCGCCAGCCGGTACCCGCTCGAGTTGATCGTCCCGCCATGGCAGCCGGCGGTCAGACAGCCGGCGGACGAAAGAATCGGCTGCACGTCCGCGGCGAAACTGACGGTCGCCGTCCCGCCCGTCGTGCCCTGTTCACAGGTCGTCGAGCCGCCGTCGCCGTCGGCGCCGTCCGTGCCGTCGGTCGGGCAGCCGGTCAGGAACATCGCTGCGGCCAGAAGCACGGCCGCGGCGAATCGGCTGGCGGACGGAATCGGGTTACCAGGCCCGGAGAGTGCATGTGCCTGCATCGTGCAGTCCTGTTGCGATGTTGTGTCGCGACGCGCGACGGAAGACCGAACACCTTCAATAGTGTACCGCGATCGCGCGGCCGAGGCGGCGCGCTTCGCACGTCATCGCGAGCGCTGTGACGGGCGGCACAGCGGCGACCACCATGCGGCCGGCGATATGCGTTGACCGGGCCGCGATTGCTTCGATAGAATTCGGGCTTGAAGGGTGCGTTCGGGCATTTCGGCTGAGTTCTGACCTGGCCTCGCGCCGCCGAGTCGGCGCGGCGGGCCCTCGTTCCCGCCGGGCATCCCGGCGCTGCGAGCACGCATGCTTCGCGGAAGTCGCGAACGGAGCAATGAGGAGTCACCTGTGAGAAACCCAGTGCGTTTCATCCGAGTACTCGCCGTGGCGTTGTCCGCAAGCCTGGTGGTCGTGCTCGGCTGCCCGCTCACGCCGGCGCCGGTCTGCACTTCGGACGCGCCGGTGAGCGAGGTCGCGCTCGAACGCGTTGCGGACGGCTTTGTCGCGCCGGTGGCGATGGCCGCGCCGAACGACGGAACCGGCCGGCTCTTCATACTCGACCAGGTCGGTCAGATCTGGATCATCGACTCCGACGGCACGAAGCTCAGTGAGCCGTTCCTGGACGTGTCGGACCGCATGCCCGAAATCGGCATCGACTTCGGCGACGGCGTGGTGTTCGACGAGCGCGGCCTGCTCGGGCTGGCGTTCCACCCCAACTTCAACCGCAATGGGCTGTTCTACGTTTTCTACAGCATACCGCTCGCCGCCGGCGACCCCGAGAACTTCAACTGCCGCAACCGCGTGGCCGAGATGCGCGTCTCGGCGGACGACGCCAACCGCGCCGACCTCGACAGCGAACGCGTGCTGCTCGAAATCCTCAAGCCGCAGTTCAATCACAACGGCGGCCAGCTCGCCTTCGGGCCCGACGGCATGCTCTACATCGGCGTCGGCGACGGCGGCAACGCCAACGACGACGGTGACGGGCATACCGCCGGCATCGGCAACGGGCAGGACAAGTCCACGCTGCTGGGCAAGATCCTGCGCATCGACGTGGATGGCGACCCGTACGACATTCCCGCCGACAACCCGTTCGTCGACGACTCCGACGCGCGGCCCGAAATCTACGCCCTCGGCCTGCGAAACCCCTGGCGCTTCTCGTTTGATTCGCAGGGGCGCTTGTTCGTCGCCGACGTCGGGCAGGACCTGTTCGAAGAGGTGGACATCGTGACCGCCGGCGGGAATTACGGCTGGCGCATCCGCGAAGGCGACAACTGCTTCGACGTGAACAACCCCGGCACGCCGCCCGCTTCGTGCGCCACCACCGCCGCCGACGGGGCAGAGCTGATCTCGCCGATCCTGTCCTACCCGCACTCGGCCGACCAGCAGCCGTTCGGCATCTCCGTAACGGGCGGGTTCGTGTATCGCGGGCGCGACATTCCCTGCCTGATCGGCGAGTACGTGTTCGGCGACTGGAGCACGAATTTCGCCGCCCCGGACGGGACGCTCTTCGCCGCCAGCGAGAACGCCGGCGGCGACTGGACGCTCCGCGAACTGAAGGTCTCGGGCGCCAGCGACGGACGGCTCGGCCGGTTCATCCTGAGCTTCGGGCAGGACGCCGACGGCGAGCTGTACGTGCTCACGTCGGAGAATTTCGGGCCGATCGAGACTACCGGCGTCGTGTTCCGCGTCGCACCAGCGGAGTAGTCTGGGTCGCTGCCGCGGCTCGCCCGCCGCTAGCCAGTTTCGTCGCGTCGGTCTGCCACGGTTGACGAGTCCAGTAGCGTCGAACCTCCGAGTTCGATGAGAGTCCTGTAGTGTCAGGCCTCCGAGTCCGACGGGGACGACGGGTTCGGAGACCGCATTCCCCAAGCCGGCAGCGTCGTCCTTTCGTGGCCGACGCATGAGGTAGCGTTGGACCTCCGCGTCCGACGACTTCGCGTGCGGCGACGCGTGTCCATGCCTCACTCGATCGGCTTCAGGCCCTGCATCGCGCGGAGATAGTTGATCTGTCCGAAGTGGTAGCAGTCATGCGGCAGCAGGTACCGGACGCGCTCCAACGACGCCGACCCGTCCGCAAGCACCGCGGCCACACGCTGTTGCGAGTCCGCGAACCGGCGCCGTGCGGCGCTCCACGCCATCTCCGACGCGTCCGTGATCTGCGGGAAGTTGTTTGCCGCAAGCTCCTCGTCGGTCGGCTTGCGGCCCGTCGCCAGCCGCCGCAAGCATTCCTCGCGCCAGAAGATCATGTGCAGCACGATCTGCCAGATCGAATGCCGGCCGGATTGCGGCGTCCACACGGCCTGCGCGGCCGTGAGGTCTTCCACCGATCGGCTCCACGCGGCCGCCCACAGGCCCTCATTCCAGGCGGCGTTCCACCACGTGCCGAGTAACTCGCGATCCGTCACGGCGATCGACCTTTCCTTGACGCAGCAGCAGACAGCGCTCGCATCCGACTGGGCGCCGGCGAGTCCGTTTCGAACGCCAGCCGTCACTCCGGCGGAGGATTGTGCCGCGCAGTCCTGCAAGACCGCAATACGTAATCCGGGATCGGAACTCCCGGCCTGACGTGCGGGTCCGGCTCGGGCACGCCCGGCATCAAGGACAGCGGCAGCACGCCCGCCCAGATCGGCAGCTCCAGGTCGTCGGGGTCGTCCTTCGGCGGGCCGGTGCGGATTTTCGCCGAGCACTCATCCAGCGGAAATGCCAACACCGCGGTCGCGGCCAATTCTCGCGCGTTCGCGGGCCGGGCGTCGGCGGAACGGCCGGGGATCACGCGCTCGACCAGTGCGGCCAGGGCGGACTGTTTTTCCTCGGCGTCGGTCAGCTCGCGACCGCGGGCCAGGACGACGACCGAGCGGTAGTTCATTGAGTGGTGAAACGTGGAGCGGGCCAGCACCAGCCCGTCCAGGATCGTAACGGCAACGCACGCCGGGGCGCCGTTCGCGAGGCACAGCAGCATCCGGCTTTGGCGCGAGCCGTGAATCACGAGCCGATCGCCCACGCGGGCGTGGATGGTCGGAATGACGTACGGATGGCCGTCGTCCACGAACCCGATGTGGCAGTACAGCGCCTCGTCGAGGATCGCGTCGATCGTGGCGCGATCGTACGCCCCGCGCGCGGGCAGTCGGCGTACCGTCGCTCGTTCGGACGGAGGGTCCGTCGGTTTCGCCATGTTCGTCTCCAGCCTGCGAGACGCTACGCGCGGCGCTCGCGGGCCGCAAGCTCGACCGCGATCACTGTGACGGTCAGTCGAGATACCGCGCCCCGCCCGACATGCACGGACGCGGCTAGTTATCGGCCAATTCTGTTGCGCTCCATTCGTCGGCCGCCAGCGCTCACTTCACCGCAGATCGATCCCGTTTTTTTGTATTTCGTTTGCGCGTCTGTGATTTCATGACTTGTGGGTACAATGGGATGCATACCTGGCGACTCCGCCCATCGGGGGTCAGAGTCTCGCTCGGCGGGACGGGCCGCGCATCGACCACCGCCGAGTCGTGAGGGGTTTCACGTTGTTCCAGCCACTTCGTTGCGCATTGAAGGAGGACAGAGAATGCACCGTTTCTATCGTCCGCTAGGCCTGTGCGGCCTGGCGCTGGCGGTTGCCGTCGGCATTGCCGCGCCCTGGCAGGCGCGCGTGTCTGACAACGCCGGTCCGCTCCCCAGGGGTCTGCGCGCTGAAGCGACGAACGTCCCCGTCGCTGCGGCGGCCGTCCTGGAGCCCGGCCTGCTGCGATTCAAGAGTGGGGACGTTGTCACGGCGTCGCAGACGATCGACGAAGCGGCGCAGATGCTCCAGGTGATCGCGGCATCGCCGCAGCGGCGCTTCATCATGCAGTTCACACAGCCGATCACACCGGCCCAGCGGACAGCGCTCGAAGCGGCCGGCGTGAAGCTGATGAACTACCTGAGCAACCACGCCTTCTTCGCCTCGCTGGCGCTGGAGCAGTTCGACCCCATCGCCGCGACCGAGGCCGCGCCGGTTTACGCCGTGCAGCCGATCGACACGGCGTGGAAGCTGCACCCGGACCTGATCGCCGGTGCGGTGTATGAGTGGATGGTGGTGGACCTGCCGAAGGAAATGCGGGCCAACGGCTTCGACCCGGCACAGCTCGAGAACCCGCGCGTCGGCCTCTACATGCTGTTCCATCCGGACGTGGACCTGGACGGCGAAGGCGTGGCGCTGCTGCGCTCGCACGGGGCGAACATCCGCTCGCTGCTGCGCACGGTCAACGGCGCGGTGATCGAGCTGCCGTACGACGCCATCTCCGGGCTGGCGGCGGAAGACGCGGTGATGTGGATCGAGCCGCCGCTGCCGAAGTTCACTCCGCTGAACGACAGCAACCGAGCGCGCACCGGAGCGAACATCGTCCAGGCCGCGCCGTACAACCTCAGCGGCGCGGGCGTGGTCGTGCTCGTCTATGACGCAGGCACCGGCGACGCCGGTCACGCCGACTTCGGCGGACGGCTGCACGTCCGCGATTCCTCGGGCGGCATTTCGCACGCGACGCACGTGGCCGGCACGGTTGGCGGCAGCGGCGCGGCGAGCGGCGGCACGTTCAAGGGCATGGCGCCCGCGGTGACGATCGAGTCGTACGGATACGAGCAGGAAGGCGGCCTGCACGAGGGCTTCCTGTACACCGATCCCGGTGACATCGAGGCCGACTACGGTCAGGCGATCAACACGTTCAATGCCGACGTCGCCAACAACTCGATCGGAACCAACACGGCGTCCAACGGCTTCCCGTGCGACTGGGAAGGCAACTACGGCGTGACCGACACGGTCATCGACTCGATCGTGCGCGGCAGTCTGAGCGGCGAGCCGTTCCGCATCGTGTGGGCCGCGGGCAACGAGCGCGGCGGCGCGCGCTGTGGGACCTCGTACAACACGAGCGCCCCGCCGGCCAACGCCAAGAACCACATCACCGTCGGCGCGATGAACTCGAACGACGACTCGGTCACCTCGTTCACGAGCTGGGGGCCCAGCGACGACGGCCGCATGCGGCCGGACATTTCGGGTCCCGGCTGCCAGAGCGGCGGCGACAACGGCGTGACGAGCTGCAATTTCGGCGGCGGCTACACCGTGTTCTGCGGCACGTCGATGGCCTCGCCGACGGTGTGCGGCCTGAGCGCGCTGATCATCCAGGATTTCCGCCAGCAGTTCCCGGGCGAGCCGGACCTGCGCGGCTCGACGCTGAAGGCGATCCTGGCGAACACCTGCCAGGACATCGAGGCGGTCGGCCCGGACTACAAGACCGGCATGGGTTCGGCCCGCATCCAGCCCGCGATCGACCTCCTGCGGGCGGGAAACTTCTTCGAGGGCGAAGTGGACCAGGGCGGCACGGTCGGCCTGATCGTGATCGTCAACCCCGGCGACACGCAGCTTCGCGTCACGCTCGCCTGGGACGATCCTCCCGGCACGCCGGTCGTCAACCCGACGCTGGTCAACGACCTCGATCTCGTGGTCTATGACACCAACAACAACGTCAACTTCCCGTGGACGCTGAACCCGGCCAGCCCGAGCAGCCCCGCGGTGCAGAACGCGGCGAACCACCGCGACAACATGGAGCAGCTCACGATCAACAACCCGGCCCCCGGCGCGTACCGCATCGAGGTCACCGGCTTCAACGTGCCGCAGGGTCCGCAGCCGTTCTCGATCGCGGCCCTGCCGCAGCTCGTGGCCTGCTCCGACGCCGGCATCATCTCGCTGGACCGCAGCAAGTATCCG
>JABRWC010000020.1:0-13672 GCA_039961675.1 Phycisphaerae bacterium | reverse complement strand
TTGTTAGCGTATTCCTGGGGTACTCAGCCTGCCTTGGCACAGTGCGAGGCCCACAAGTTCGGCGCGCCAGACTCGGACAAGTTCGGGTACTCACTCGCCACCGGCGCCGACTACGCGGCTACGGGCGCCTACGGCTCAGACTTTCTCGGCTCCGCCTCGGGTGCGGTTTATGTCCTCTCGCTGAACTCAGAGACATGGGAGATCGAGGCCGTGCTGCTCGCCTCGGATGCGGCTGTTGAGAGTTTTTTCGGGTGGTCTGTGGCGGCCGACGGCGATGTCGTCGTTGCGGGCGCTCCGTACGCAAGCCCATTCGGCTCACGCTCCGGCAGCGCGTACGTATTCGAGCGGATCGCGGGCGTGTGGACGCAGACACAACAACTGCTGCCTTCCGACGGTGACGAATATGACTTGTTCGGTTACGCCGTCGCTGTGAGCGGTCACGCAGTGGCCGTTGGAGCGCGCGACGACGAGGAGAACGGCGGAGACGCCGGTTCCGTCTATGTCTTCGAGCAATCGCCGGAGGGCACGTGGGCGCAGGCAGCGAAGCTGGTGGCCAGCGATGGAGAAGTGGGCGATCGCTTTGGATACGCGCTGGCCCTGGATGGCGACACCCTGTTGGTCGGTGCTCCGGAAGACGACGATCTTGGCTGGACAGCCGGGGCGGCGTACGTCTTCGAGCGCGGTGCCGCCGGCGACTGGGTCGAAGCCGCGAAGTTACACGCCGCCGACAGCATCGCCTTGCAGGGCTTCGGGTACTACGTAGCGTTGAGCGGCGCCACCGCGCTTGTCGGCGCAGCCGACGCCAACGGCGTTCAGGAGCGCTGCGGCGCCGCGTACGTCTTCGACCGCACGACGGACGGCGGCTGGATCGAGACGCAGAAGCTTATTGCCAGCGACGGCCGAACGAGCGACTTCTTCGGCTGGGGAGTTGCAATTGACGGTGGAACGGCACTGATCGGTGCCGCGGGAGACAACCAATTCGGCGCGGACGATATCGGTTCAACCTACGTGTTTCAGCGGCAATGGGACGGGGCCTGGCTGGAGCGCGCCAAACTGTATGCCACCGATCATGAAGAGAACGACATGTTTGGATCGGCCGTCGCGCTGCGCGGCTCAACCGCGATCATCGGCGCGTATGGCGATGACGATTTCGGCAACCAGTCCGGCGCGGCGTACGTTTTCGACCTCGCCGGCCATGACTGCAACGCCAACGACCGCTGCGACTCGGTGGACATCCAGGAAGGAAGCTCGCCCGACGCGAACGCCAACGGCTGGCCCGATGAGTGCGAAGCCGGCGACTGCGCCGCCGACCTCGACGCCGACGGCGACGTCGACCTCGCCGACCTCAGCGCGCTGCTTTCGAACTTCGGCCTGAGCGCCGACCAGTCCGGCGGCGACGGGGACCTCGACGGGGACTCCGACGTGGACTTGGCCGACCTCAGCGCGCTGCTGACCGAGTACGGGCTGTTCTGCCCCTGATCGAGGCGAGCAATCGCTGACGGACCGGCGACTCCCCGCGGCCGCGGCCGGCAGTCGCAGGAATGAAAACTCGCCGCGGGATTACGCGACGCGGTTGGGCGGCTCGCGGCCGGCGAGCGCCGCGACGACATTCTCAGCCGCCAGCGCGGCCATGCGTTCGCGCGCCGCGACCGTGGCGCTGCCGAGGTGCGGCAGCAGCACCACGTTCTCCTGCTCCGCCAGGCCCGCGCTCACTTGCGGCTCGAACTCGTACACGTCGAGCCCCGCCGCGGCGATCCGCCCTTCGCGCAGGGCGGTGAGCAGCGCCGCCTCGTCGACGAGCGGGCCGCGGGCCGTGTTGACCAGGATCGCGGTCGGTTTCATCATCGCGAGCTGCGGTTCTCCGATCAGGTGCCGGTTTTCGCGGCACATCGGGGCGTGCAGCGTGACGACGTCCGAGGCGCGCAGCAGGTCGGCGAGCTCGGCCGGCCGCGCGCCGGTCTGTTGTTCCAACGCCTCGTTCCGCCGCGGGTCGTAGTAGAGAATCCGCATCTCGAAGCCCGCGGCCCGGCGGGCGACGGCCGACCCGATGCGCCCGGCCCCGACGATCCCGAGCGTCGCCCCGCACAGTTCCAGCCCGAGCAACTGAAGCGGCGCCCAACCGCGCCAGGCCCCGCTGCGTACCAGCCGGTCGCCCTCCACGACGCGCCGGGCGGCGGCGAGGATCAGCGCCCAGGCCAGGTCCGCGGTCGCGTTCGTCAGCACGTCGGGCGTATTGCTCGCGAACACGCCGCGGCGGCGGCACGCCTCCAGGTCAATGTTGTCGAAGCCGACGGCAAAATTCGCGACGATGAGCAGTCCCGGTCCGGCGGCGTCCAGGAACTCGTCATCGACGCGGTCGCTCAGGAGCGTGATGACGCCGGCGCAGCCGGGCAGCCGCGCCAGCACCTCCGCGCGCGGCGCTGGTTCGCCGTCTTCCAGCGTAAGAACATCATGGCCGGCGCGGCGCAACGTTTCCGCGGCCGCGCTGGGCAGTTGGCGGGTGATGAGTACGCGCATGTCGGGCGCTGCGTCTCGCGCAGCGGTTCACTTGGTCTCGAAGTAGACCTGCGCCGTTTCGCTCCGGTCGGCCTTCACCGACAACGTGAGCATGTATTTCATGCCCGGCTTGAGAGATACGCCGCTGACTTCCTTGCCGGTCAGATCGGTGACTTTCAGTTCGCTGCCGGGGGCGCCGAGGTTGTATTCGGTCTTGGGCTTCATCTGCGCCTGGGGGTTGTTGGTGTCGCGGGAGAAGATCGTGAATTCGGCCTGGTGCGAGTAGTCGGCCTCGAACTTCTGGTAGATCGACGCGGTGACCATCGTGATGCGGCCGAACTTGTCGGGGTCGATGATGTCGAACTTGAGTTTGGGCGCAGTGCCGACGGGGTCGCTGCACGTGAAGCGCGAGTAGCCGGTGGCGGCCTTTTTGAGCTTGTCCTGCGTAGCCTCGACTCCGTCGAGCCAAATCGTCAAATAGCTGTCCGTGCGGGAGAGGTTCATGCCGATGTTGGCGCCGGTCATCGCGGCGCCGGTGACGCTGCAACCTGTGGCCCCCAGGACGCCGAGCGCGCCAAGAACGCACAACGCGAGCCGCCCGGAAGTGGATGCATTCATCATGTTCACGACTCCCTTCGCGAAGGAATTGAGGATGCGGGCAAGGCCGCCGCCGCGCGCCGGCCCCCAACGGCCGGACCGATCGACCGTCGAAATCGGGCGCAGTGTAGCGGTGGGCTGTGCGGCGACAAGGGCGGGAGCACTGTCCGGCGCCGCGCTCGTCCAATGCGAGCCGCGCACATTCGATCCAAGCCGCGCACGAAAGTATGCGGGGATCATCTACACCGGCGCGGCAGTGCGACGGGAACAGACGGCTTCCGGCCACGCGGCTCACGCGAGGCGCCGGCAGCGCGCCCGCTCAGTACCGAATCTCGAAGCCGGCGTCGTCGTGCGACGCGGGCGTCTCGATCACGCGCCGCTCGCGGATGTTCGCTCCCATCACGCGGTCGATCTCGGCCAGGAAGCGCTCGACCTCCGCCGGCGCGCCCTGCGCCTCCAACTCCACTGTTCCATCGGGTCGGTTCCGCACCCAACCGCTGACCGCGTATCGCTCCGCGACGCTCACGGTCGTGAACCGGAAGCCGACGCCCTGTACGCGCCCGGAATAGACGACGTGTCGGCGGACCGTGCTCGGGGTCGCGTCTGCGCTCACGTGCGCTCCAGGATCACCTGCCGCTTCTCCTTGTCGCTGATCTTTAGCTGGTTGAGCTGGAGCAGCGCGTTGTACTCGCGCTGCCCGCCGGCGGACGGCCGGAAGATGATCTTGTATCCGTTGAAGTAATAGCGGCCGGTTTCCTCGGCAGTGCGGCCGTCGATCGTCACGGTGCCCGAAAACGCACCGTCACGTCCCAGCGTCAGGTCATTGATGGCGAAGACTTCGCGGTTGGGCGTGGACTTGACCAGCCGCCAGTGACCGACCACCACGCCGCCACAGCCGGTCGCCAGAAACAGGATCGCCGCGTATGCCGTAATCCAGGATCGCCGATTGACGTGCATTCTCGACCCCCGCGCGATTTCAACGGACCGGACGATTTCAAGCCTTCAGAACCGACAGTACCCGCAGCGTCGGCTCTCTGTTCGGCGCGACGAAATGGGGTATCTCATTCGGCGTCTGCTGGCCGCGACCTGCGCGTCCGGACCGCGATATCTTAAAACTGCACGTAGCGCAGGCCAAGAACAGCGGCCAGCGCCAATCCCATGCCCAGCACGGTCATCGCCGCCGCGGCGACGAGCATCCGCCGCCACTGCTGGTCCAGCAGCCGCTTGAGCGCCTGCTCACGCGCCGCGTCGGCCTGGCGCCACAAGCGGACCGTTTCGCTCCACGAGGACCGCAGGGCTTCGACGGACTCGGCGCAGCGCTGGACGACCGCCTCGATCCGCTGGTGCTTTTCGGCCGACGCCTGCACGGTCCCGCCCAGCGTCCGCACGGCCTGCGTCTGCGATTCCAGCGCGCGGGGAAGCTCCTGCGTCACGGCGGACAGCGCGTGGACCTGCTTGCCGACGGTTTCGAGCGGCTTGGCGAGAGCGCCGAGCTGGGTGGCTTGGGCGCGCTGCTCGGTCGAGAGCCTGTCGAGCGTGGCCGCGATCCATTCCACGGACGCGATCAACTGGTCGGCCCGTTCCTGCGCAATCGACGAGCGAGCGTCCAGCGACTCGACCAGTCCCAGCATCCGCGCCTGCTGCGCGCGGCGCTGCGCGAACCGGCTTGCAGGCGACCACGGGAATCGCCAGCTCCGCGGATCGGCGGCGTCCGCGCGGGCGTCGCGCGGCGGCGCGCGATCGGCCGATGTCGGCGATTCCATCTTGCTGGGGCGTCCGTTGGTGAGGCTGCGGAGCGCTGTCGTCACGCGCTCCCAGAGCGTTGTCGAAGCGGGCATGTCGAAACCTCCCTGTCCGATGGGGCATCCTGCCACCTGCAATTATAGGACAATCGTGCGGTACACAACAGCCAATGCGGGCGATTCGCCGTCGCGGGCGCGCGTGCTGAAGCCGCCGTCCCGGAACGCCGATGCGTCCCCAGACGCGCGCCGGCGCCGCCGCGCCTGCACCGGCCGTCGCGATGGATTCCCGGGAACATGCCTACACAGACCCCAATCGCTCGGTCCGCGCCGGCCGAGGCCATCGAGGACCTGCCGCTGATCTCCGACGAGGAGATCGAGGCGGCGTTGTCCGAGATCGAGACGGATGGCGCGAAATCAGCGCTGGATAAGCTGCGCGCGGCCGACGGTGCCGCGACCGCAGTTGAGGACGCCGAGTCCGGCGCCACGGCCGGAGCGCCGGAGTCGATTCCGGAGTCGCCGCAGGCCGCCGACGCGGGTCCGTCCGGCGCGACGCCGGCGGATGGCGTATCGACCGCCGCCGCCACCGACGAGCCAAGATCACCGGCTGTGGAGCACGGCGCGGAAACCGAGTCCGAGGCCACGCCGCAGGCCGACACACCGGCCGCTACGCAAGCTGACCCGCGCGCCGAAACCGACGCTCCGAAGCCTGACGCCCCGACGGGCAGCGCGGGGAACCCCACGTCTTCGCCTGCGCCCCCGGCTTCGCCGCCCGCTCGGCAAACGACGTCGGCGGGAGCAGGCGGCGCCAAGACCAACGGCCCCGGCGCTCCGGCCGCCACGCCAGGCGGGCGCAAGGTGCAGTTCAAGATCGGGTCCAATGCGGCACCGGCTGAGCCTGCTGGGACCGCCAAGCCTGCCGACGCGGCGGCGCCGAATTTGCCGAAAGCCGAGCCGTCGAGTCCGTCGGAAACCGCGCCTCCGCCACGCACGTCGCCTGCCGACCTCGCGCCGCCGCGCCGGGCGAGCGCTTGGAAGCGGGTCGGCCGCGCGTTGGATTGTGTGCTGGATGTCTTCGACTGGCCTGTGCGGCTGCTGGGCGCCAGCGGGCGGCAGATCGTCGGGGCGTGCGCCCTGTCGCTGCTGCTCATGGCGAGCGGCGCGCTGGCGCTGCGAATGATCTTCCCGCATCCCGACGCCGTCGCCTTTCTTCGCCAGAAGCGCGCGGAGCTGACGCAGCCGCCGAAACCCAAGTCCGACGCCGGCGGCTCTCACGCATCCGGCGCGGACAAGGGCGCAAGCACCGCCCACGGCGGCGGGCACTAATGCACTTTCATGCGAATTGCGATTGGCAAGGGACGAATCCGGAATCGACCCGCGGCGGGCATCTGAATTCGATGCTCGCTACTTGAAACTCGCAAGTCGCCGCCCCGCAGCGGCTACTCGTGCGGCACCGGGAACTGCTCGCACAGCTCCCGCACACGGCCGCGCACCGACGTCAGCGTATCCTCGCGCCCGCCGCTGCTGAGCACCTCGTGCATCAGCCCCGCCACGACCGCCATCTGCGCTTCCTTCATGCCGCGCGTGGTGAGCGCCGGCGTGCCGAGCCGCAGGCCGCTGGTTTGCGTCGGCTTGCGCTGGTCGAAAGGGATCATGTTCTTGTTGCAGATGATGCCCGCGGCCTCGAGCCATTCCTCGGCCTGCTTGCCGGTCAGGTCCGGGTGCGCCTCGCGCAGGTCCACCAGTAACAAGTGGTTGTCCGTGCCGCCGGAGACGAGACGGTAGCGGCGCGCGAGCAGCGCCTCGGCCAGCGCCTTGGCGTTGGCGAGAATCTGCCGCTGGTAGGCGGCGAACTCCGGCCGCAGCGCCTCGCCGAACGCCACCGCCTTGGCCAGGATCACGTGCATGAGCGGGCCGCCCTGGGTGCCGGGGAAGACCCACCTGTCGATGAGCTTGGCGTCCGCCTCGCGGCACAGGATCAGCCCGCCGCGCGGGCCGCGCAGCGTCTTGTGCGTGGTGCTGGTGACGAAGTCCGAGTGCGGCACCGGCGAAGGGTGCAGCCCCGCCGCGATCAGTCCGGCAATGTGCGCCACGTCGGACATGAGCCGCGCGCCGACTTCGCGCGCGATCTCGCCGAACGCGGCGAAGTCCAGCGTGCGGGGATACGCCGAGAACCCGGCGATGATCAGTTTGGGCTTGCACTCGTGCGCGAGCCGCCGCAGCTCCGCCATGTCGATGCGTTCCGTGTCGCGGCTCACGCCGTAGGGCACGATGTTGTACAAGTGTCCGCTCAGGTTCACCTTCAGCCCGTGCGACAGGTGCCCGCCGTGGGCCAGGTCCAGCGAGAGCACGGTGTCGCCGGGGTTGAGCACGGCCATGTATACGGCGGTATTGGCGGACGCGCCGGAGTGTGGCTGCACGTTGGCATGCTCGGCCGCGAAGAGCTTCTTCACGCGCTCGCGGGCCAGCTCCTCGGCCGCATCCATGTTCGGGCAGCCGCCGTAGTAGCGCCGCCCGGGGTAGCCCTCGGCATACTTGTTGGTGAACACCGAACCGGTCGCCTGGCGCACGGCGACGGACGCGTGGTTCTCTGACGCGATGAGTTCGAGCGTGTATTGCTGCCGCTCCTCCTCGCGGCGCACGATCTCGGCGGCCTGCGGGTCCGTTTCGGAGAGCGGCATGGAAAGCACGTTTGGCATATCTGACTCCCACCCGTGATCGAAGGGCCGCAGGGACGTGGACCTACCCCCCGGCGAGCCGCGGCGGCGCGGCCGAGCTGCGGCCTACGGCGGATCCGCCGGCGCGCGGTCCTGGTTGTCGGCCGCCGATGCCTCCTGCGACTGCGGCTGCGAGGAGGTCGGCTTTTCGGCATCATCCGCGAACAGGCCCTGAATCTCTTCCAGGAGCGCGCGTTCGAGCTGGCGGTCGCGGCGCACGAAGGTCCAGACGGCGTTCTGCTCGCGCGTCGTGGCGCTGTCGCGATCGATGGGCGTGTAGCCGGGGGTGTCGCTGATGCGGCCCTGCTCGGGCTGGACGACGTCGCGGCGCGCGGTGTCCTGTCGCTGCACGTCGATCCGCAGGCGCAGCACGGAGCGCTCGCCGCGGGGCGACACGCTGCACGCGGCCACGCGGCGCATGGAGCTGGCGCCGCGGACCAGGTCGCGGGACGTGCCGCTCTCGGTCGCGGTGGTGTATTCGAGCGGTTCGCTCGTGATGCGCCCCGCGGCGCGATCGACCGTGACGCGCGGGAACTCGCGGCGCAGCGCGACCTCGGCGGCCTGGAGCACCGTGTCCGCGTCCGCGCTCACCAGCCGGGTCTGGAACTGTCTCGATTCCAGGTCTTCGGCGCAACCGGAAGACCAGGCGGCGACGGCGACCAGTGATGCAAGACACGTTGCAAGCTTCATGCATCATCCTCAGGGCGGCGGGGGATCGTCCGCCGGCGCGGCCGGTTCGCTCGTGGGGATGTTCACGCTTGGCGCCGCGTCGGACGACTGGGTCCGCAGGATGCCGTAGTATCGCTGCACCGCGGGGCCGAGCTGCCCACTGAGGGCGGCCTGTTCCAGGTTCTCCAGTCCCTGCCCGGTGTTTCCGCTGTGCACTTCGATGTAACCGAGAAGGAAGCGCAGCCGCGGATCTTCATGCCGCTCGAGCTGCTTCATGATGTCGGAGCGGCGGATATCCACGATCTCGCCGCCGCCGAGCAGGCGCGTCAGATCGACGCGGAAACCAGCGATCTGCGGGAACATCTCCAGTCCGCGGAGCAGGTGCACGGCGGCGGAGAGATAATCGCCCGCCGCGAGGGCCGCATGGCCGCGGCCGATTACGGGCAGCGGGTTGCCGGGAGCGAGCCGGGTGGCGCGCTCGTAGCGGTTGGCGGCGTCGAAGTACTCGCCGATCTCCATGAACGCCTCAGCCTTCAGCAGCTCGTCGTTCAGCGCATTGGCGTCGGAGCCGACGAAGCTGCGTATCGGCGCGGCGAACATGCGCTGTACGAACTCCTGCGATTCCTGCGCGATTTGCTCCTGCGCTCCCTGCACGGCAAGGCGGGCGTCGGTCGAGCCGCGCTGCAATTCCTGGAACCAGCGAGCGGACGGATCGGAGGAGAGCGAGAGCGCCAGGCGCAGATCATTGAACACGTCACTGCCCGGGGCCAGCCCCAGGTCCTTCAGCGTCGGCGCCTGCACGTCGCCCGCAAGGGGCGCCCCGGCATCCGCCGGCTGCACCGCCGCATCGTCCCCAGGCAGGTTCAGCCGCCGCGCGCGAAGCTGTGCGTTCGCACTGCGCGTCAGCAGCGCTTCGGACTGACCCTGAATCAGCAGGTCGACCGGCGAGGCGCGCTTCGCCTGCGCTTCGGACTGGCCCGGCAGGACCGGGAGGCGCAGGTCCAGCGGTCCCCATTCCACCCGCCCTTCGCTGGAAGTCGACAGCGTCTTGGGTGCGGGCATCGCGGGCGCTTCGTTGTCCAGGCCCGCGATCCGGTACGGCCGATCGAGCGACGCGGAGAATTCCGCCGGCTGAGGACCGTAGTTGATCCGCGGCGCGGGCCCAAAAATCCAGCTGCGAAGACCCCCGTCCGCGCCTGGAGGTCGCGCCAGGGGAATGACGCCAGCCGGCGACTGCCCGGAGAGGCGCAGGTCCAGCGGCGTCGAGAGAGGTCCGCCACTGCCCGAAAAGCCCGAGACCGCGCCGAAGTTCGTCGGCGGCACGGATGGGGCGAAGCCGGCGGCGCCGGGCCGCGAGCCGTACTCGCCGTAGCCCGCAAGGTATGAGCCGGACGGCGCCGAGAGCACCGGATCGTAGTACGGGCCGCGCGACAGGCCGCCGGGGCTGCGGGCTTCCGCGATGCCGACCGAGTCGCGGATGAAACTCCCCAGCGCCCCGCTCCCGAGCGGGCCGCGGAACGCGCTCGATCCGGGGATCGGCGAGTAGCTCTGCAAGGCAAAGCCGCCGCGGACGTCGCCGGTGGCGTAGTAGTTTCCGCCGAGCAGGGGCGAGGCGGGGCGGGCGTAGTTGTAGCGGTTCCCGCCGACCTGAGGGTTGGCGTCGAAGAGGCGGCCGTCCTGCGATACGGCATACTGGGCCGCGGCGGGCGCCGCGAGCAGCAGCGCCGCGGCCAGCGCGCCGTGCTGCGTCCATTCGAAAGCCGCGCTGATCCGGGTCCGGAGAGTGGACATGCTTTCACCTTCCGCGCCACGTTTGATTCTAACCGCCATGCCGGGGATGCGGAACGGCAGGCGCCGGGGCGCATGAGCCTGTGGGGCGTGGAAGCCGCCTGGACGGTGGTACTGGTCGGACCGGGAGTTGGAGCCCGCGCGTTGACGCCAAGGGCGCCCGTGGGTCGGGAGGGTCCTCGGGCGAAAGTGCATGCGCGGAATTCGGGCGCCCGCCAATCTCAGGTCGCCGTCATTCGCGTGGCCCAGAGCACCTACGGCAGAGCCCGATCGCAGCGCTTGCTTGCGCTCGTCGCAGCTTCGCGGCTCGCGCGAAACGCGGTCAAAAAAAACATGGCAGACAATGTAAGATTCTCTTGACGGCAGGTGTGTGTGGGGGGGGTAGAATGAGAAGTAGCGGGGCCGAATTTCGACGTTATTCGATGCTGCTTCGGAGCATGCCGATGTCCTGCGGATTGAGATGGCGTGTCATGGCCGCGATCGCCTCGCTGACGGGCGCTGCGGGTGTGTTCGGAGGCGAAGTCCTGTGCCTCATCGACGCGGGAGAGGCCAGTCTCTGCGCCGGCTGCGAGGACTTGGAGTGCCGATGCAACGCAGTCATGCACGAACGCGGCTGTGCGTGAGTGCGCGTCGAGCACGGTTCTTGCCGCCGTCCCCCAATGCGAGGGGTACGAAATTGAGCCTGTCGAAGAAGTTCCCTGTTTCGCGGACTACGGGCCGTGCCGATGGTACGCAAGTTGCGTTCAATACCCGGTCAACGGGTACCGTCTCTCCCCGGTCGATCCGACCGCGTACAGTGGGGACACGGAGTGGACGTTCTGTCTAGGTAATGCTTGCTGTCCGTAGCTTCGTCTCTGTGCGGAATTCGGAGTCCTCATGGCGCCGACGTGCCTGGCCTTCCTTTTTCTGCTTACCGGCGCAGACAGTCGTCCGGCGGATGGTCGCGAAGCTCGGCTTCCTGTCGCGTTGGCGAGAGTCGAAGAACGTCGGCAGCGGATCAAGACTGCGTCCATTGAGTGGTCGCTGACCGAATACCAGGCACTGACGAACGCGCCGGCCACTAGCGCCTCGCCGCGCACTGTCTTCTACTCGACCGAACTGACGGGGGGCGAAGCGCTGCGCATTAACTTCGGCGACGAGCAGGGTGTCGTAAGGCGCACGATTGACGGCGCGCCCGTGCGCGGCAATCAGGACACACTGGGCGCCTTGTTCCGCGAGGGCGAAATCTGGTCGTACCAGCGCGGTTCTGCGACAGCCAAGCTCCATGCGCTTGGCCGCTTCATCCCGCCGGAGGACTTGCGGTCCCTCGGGCTTTCGCCGCTCCTGGATCATCGGAGCGTTCACAGCCTGCTGCACGAGGAGATGGGCGGAGAGCCTGCAAGCCGCGAGTACACGGAGCGAACGGAAAAGGGCTTGACCGTGGTGGAAGGCAAGGCTGACTACGGAACGTACTCGTGGTGGGTTGACCCGCGGAAGGGCGGCGAAGTCGTGCGCGCGACGTTCGCCGACGTTTCCGGCGTCGTTCTCGAAACACGCGCGGTTCTCGGCAGATTTGGCGACGAATGGTTCCCGGAGTCGGTTGAGGTCTACCGGCGGGATTTCGCAGAGGGCAAGGCGCCGGCCGAGGTCATTCGAGTGCTTTCATTCGAGTGCAATCGACCGGAACATCCGCGCGAACTGTTTCCGGCCGACCTTGGCATGGAGTGCGGCGTCCAGGTTCAGAAATACGACAGCTCGGGAAAGATGGTTGAAACGCTGATGTTCGACGGGCGGCGCGCCGTCCCGGTGAAGGAATTCTTCGATCGGCTGGAAAAAGGCGAGATTCAGCGCGGTCCCACGATCGAACGCCTGCTGGCCGAAGGACGCGCACGCCGCGAGCAGTGGGAGCGCGACAGTGGGCTTTCCATTGTTGACCTGTTCCCGCGCCGATTTCCGTTCAACGCCGATCCGCGACTGGCGCTGGAGTCCGAGTGGGAGCGTTACACGCGCGAATTCATCGCGCGCTTCGAACTGAACGAGGACCAGCGACAAAAGGCCTGGGAAATCTGTAGGCAATGCGAGGAGCGCGCCCGTCAGTACGTGAACAATCATGAGGACGCCCGGGCGGAACTCAAGCGTCACGCGGCCGAACTCGCCCGCCAGAAGGACGCCGAAGCCGACGTACGCCGCCAGGACCTGCTTCGAAAGCGCGACGACCTGCTTGCTCCAATCAACGCGATTTTCGAAAACGAACTCAAGCCCAGGTTGGACGAGCTGCCCACACGCGCGCAGCGCACGCGCGCCGAGCGCCCCGCCCCCGCTGCGGTGCCACCGAGCGCTTCCCAGCCATGAGGCATGGTCGGCTCACGCATCGGATCCGACCGTCTCTCGTGTGATCGCGCGCGGCGTAAACCCCGGAAACTCGCCTGCGAAGCGAGACGCATCCAGCGACAAGTCCATCGGCCGCGGTTCCGGCGAGGCGATGTCCAGCCGCGAGATCGGAACCAGCCTCGGATGTGCGATGCCGAGCACGACTGCGGTGCGAGCGACCAGCTCGTAGCGCGACAGCCGCTCCGGCCCGGCCACGTGGATCAGGCCCGTCCGGGCGCTGCGCGCCAGCAGCAGCAGCGCACGCGCGGCGTCGGTCAGCGCCAGCGGCGTGCGAAACTCGTCCACGAAGAGCTTCAATTCCCGTCCCTCGCGCAGCGCCGCCACCTGCTGCGCGAACGTAGTGCGTCGCCCGCCGCGCGGCAGGCCGTACAGCAGCGGAATCCGCACGGACAGCCCGCCGGGCGAGTGCCGCACGATCCGCTCGGCGGCGACCTTGGTGCGGCCGTAAACGCTCAGCGGAGACGGCGGCGAGTCCTCGCCGTACGGCGCCGACTGGCCGTCGAAGACCATGTCCGTCGACGTGAACACGAGCCGCGCACCGGCGTCAACACAGGCGTCCGCCAGCGCCGCGGTGGCCTGTACGTTCACAAGCTGCGCTCGGGCGGGCGCCGTGAAACAATCCGCGACCGCAGTCATCGCGCCGGTGTGAATTACGTGCGTGGGGCGAAACTCTGCCACGGCGCGCCGCAGCGCGTCCAAGTCGGCCAGATCGATGTACCGGGCGGACGGGCCGGTCGCGCCGGTCTCTGAGCGCCCGACCAGCGCGAGCAACGCGGGCGCCGGCGATTCCTGCTCCAGCGCGCGCACCAGGTGGCCGCCCAACTGGCCGGATGCGCCCGTGATGATCCAACGCTCGTGCATGCCGCGAATCACTCCGCCGGCGCGTCCGCGCCTCGGCGGGATGATATGGCCGGACGGGCGTGCTTTCCGGGCGCTCGCTGGCGCTCGCGGTTCTGATGGGGGATGGCAGACCACTCTGAAGGGTGCCTGAGACTTGCCCGCGGTTCATCCGTGTGTTATACTATGTTATACATAGTATGGTTCACATTGCCGGAGGCCTGCCGTGCGGGTCGAACGCGAGTTGATGCGGGGCGCGGGGCCGGTCGCCGTACTGAAGCTGCTCGAGCGGCGTGAGATGTACGGCTACGAGCTGGTGGACGCGCTTTCTCGCAAGTCCGACGGCGTCTTGGCGATGGGGCAATCCACCCTCTATCCGCTTCTGTATAACCTCGAAGCCAAGGGACTCATCGAGTCCTTCGAGAAGCCCAGTCCCGAGGGCCGCGAGCGGCGCTACTA